>CAZJWQ010000150.1:0-3825 GCA_964549645.1 uncultured Piscirickettsiaceae bacterium
AAAGCGGACAGATGTCGTGTTAATTATCCGGACAGTTCTATTTACTCTTAACAATATAAGTAAAGCTTACTTGCAATTATGTTATTAGATAGTTAAACTATATAAGAATTTTTTATACATCTATATAAACATTTAGCTGATATCTAAATGTTTTAAACAAAAATCTAACCTAGAGAGAGTGTTTTGTAATGAAAAGAAGAGATTTAATTAAATTAAGTGCTGGAGCGGTTGCTGCGGTTGCTGGTTCAAGCCTGTTAACAGGTTGTGGCAACACCCCGTCAATAGTTGCTAAGAAAGAAGGTGTTTCACGTGTTGTAGTAGTTGGTGGAGGCCCTGGAGGTATTGCTGCGGCTCAAGCTGTTAGAAATACTAATGCAGATATTGAAGTTATTTTAGTTGAAAAAAATGATACCTATATTACTTGCTTTGGTAGTAACTGGCTATTTAACGGCATCATCTCTAGTATGGATGAAATGACTTTTGATTATAAAAATTTACCAATAGAGCATAATATTCAAGTAATAAAAGGTGAAGTAACAGGTATTGATACTGAAAATAAACTTGTTAAAGTGGCAGGTCAAGATTCTGTAGAGTATGATCGTGTTGTGGTATCTCCTGGTATTTCGTTCCGCTGGGATCTTATTGATGGCTTAGATGAGACGACTATTAAAGATGTTCCACATGCATGGAAAGCAGGTGAACAAACTGAAATACTTAAAGCTCAATTAGTTGCCATGCCTGATGATGGTCTATTTGTTATTTGCGTACCACCAAGCCCGATGCGTTGTGGGCCAGGGCCTTATGAGCGTGCAAGCTTAGTAGCTAATTATATGCAAGAACATAAACCCAATGCTAAGGTAATGATTTTAGATTCTAAAAATAGACACTCTAAATTTGATTCTTTTAGAAAGGGCTGGAAAAAGAAATATAACTTTGGTGCCGATGATTCAATCTTAAAATGGGTTTCTAAAGATGATGGTGGAGAAGTTCAAGCCATTGACCCTAAAACAAAAATCATCACCACCAAAAAAGGTAAAGAAATTAAAGCTGACGTAGTTAATTATATACCTGCACAAAAAGCTAATATTGTTGCAGCAAATATGGGCTTGGTTGACGACTCTGGTTGGTGCCCTATTAAACCATTAACTTTTGAATCTACTCTAGTTGCTAATGTACACGTAGTTGGAGATGCTTCTTCTGCTAGACCAATGCCTAAATCTGCTTTTGCAGCAGAATCTCAAGGTAGAAACTGTGGTGCTGCAGTTGCAAACTTATTAAGTGGTAAAGAAGTTAATGACAACCCTAGATTAGCTAACCAATGCTTCTCATTAATTACCCCTGATTATGGCATTTCTGTTGTAGCAGGTTACGGTGTTGTTGACGGTAAGTTAAAGACTAAAGGTGGTGGTTTCTTCCCAATAGATGGTAACTATGCCCGTGAAGCTTTAGGTGCTCAAGCTTGGTATGACAATATTGTAGGTACTTTATTTAAATAATATTTAAGTAAATCCTGAATAATCTTCAATAAAAACTCGGTCTTTACCGAGTTTTTTTATTTTTATAATTTGTACTTTAATTCTTACAACCTACACGCATTTTTCAGTATACAATACCCAACCTGCAATTTAAAAAAACATAAACTTTTATGGATATTTCTTATATTTTAGATGGCTTAAATGATGCCCAGCGAGATGCTGTAACGGTTAATGATAGGCATGCTCTAATTTTAGCTGGTGCTGGGAGTGGTAAAACCCGGGTTTTAATCCATCGTATTGCTTGGTTAATTAAAGTTATGAAGTTTTCTGCCTATAACATTTTAGCAGTTACTTTTACTAATAAAGCATCTAATGAAATGCGTAGTAGGCTTGACCAATTAGTTGGTTCAGATTCTCAAACGGTTACTATGGGAACATTTCATGGCATAGCTTATAAACTATTACGCACTCATTATAAAGAAGCTGGCTTGGCACAAAATTTTCAAATTTTAGATGCCGATGATCAAAAAAGACTAGTTAAACGTTTACTAAAGTCACTAGAACTAGATGAAAATCAATGGCAATATAAGCAAGTAATTGCTTTTATAAATGCAGAAAAAGAAGAGGGTCGTCGCTCACATCATATTGATGCAGGCAATAGTGCTTATTTAGTAACAATGTTGCAAATATATCAAGCCTATGAAGAACAATGTCAACGTTCGGGTTTAGTTGACTTTGCTGAACTATTATTACGAGCCCATGAATTATGGCTTAATAACCCACAAGTATTAAACCACTATCAAAATCGTTATCGCCATATTTTAGTAGATGAATTTCAAGATACCAATAGCTTACAATATGCATGGTTAAGAGTTTTAGCAGGTACAACAGGTAAGCTATTTATTGTTGGTGATGATGATCAATCTATTTACGGTTGGCGTGGTGCTAAGATTGAAAATATCCGCCAGTTTGAAAGAGACTTTATAAATGTTAAAATAATAAAATTAGAGCAAAACTACCGTTCTACAAATACAATTTTAACAGCCGCTAATCAATTAATAGCTAACAATACAGAACGTATGGGCAAAAACCTGTGGAGCGCAGGAGAACAAGGTAGTTTAATTGATATTTATGAAGCTTTTAATGAATTAGATGAAGCTACTTATTTATGTAATCAGATTGAAGCATGGATAGAACAAGGTGGTAACCGTGAAGAAATTGCGGTACTTTATAGATCTAACTCTCTTTCAAGAGTAATAGAGCATGCGTTATTAGATGCTAAAATACCCTATAGAATATATGGCGGTTTACGATTTTATGATAGAGCCGAAATAAGAGATGTATTAGCCTATTTACGCTTATTAGTTAACCGTAATGATGATGCAGCTTTTGAACGAGTTTACAACCACCCTCCAAGAGGAATTGGCAATAAAACTGCTAATATGATCCGTATAGAAGCAAAAATAAATAAAATTTCTTTATGGCAAGCAGCTAATAATCTAACAAAAACAGGCTTAACACCACGAGCAACTACCGCTGTTAATAGTTTCGTGAACTTAATAGAGGCATTAGATAAACAAAGCATTAATTTAGATCTACAAGATATAGTTATTAAAATAATTAGCAAATCTGGTTTACAAACACATTTTGAAAAAGACAATAGTGAACAAGGTTTAGGCAGGCTAGAAAATATTGATGAATTAATTAATGCTGCTAGTAGCTTTAAACCAACGCAAAGTTGGCAAGCTGTTAATGAAGTGATCGATGAAGTGGTTAATGAAAGTGGTATTGATTTTATAGATGCAGCTTTTGAAAACCCTTTGAGCGAATTTTTAGCCCAAGCAGCTTTAGAAGCAGGAGAACAACAAGCCGAGCAATCGGAACACCCTGTGCAATTAATGACCTTACATGCGGCTAAAGGCCTAGAGTTTTCATTAGTTTTTATGATAGGCTTAGAAGAAGGAGTTTTTCCATCACAACAATCACAAGAAGATGCAAATAAAATTGAAGAAGAGCGTAGGTTAGCTTATGTTGGGGTTACACGTGCCAAGCAAAAATTAGTAATTAGTTATGCTAATAGAAGAAGGCTATATGGTAAAGAATTTTACCCGCAAAAATCAAGGTTTTTAAAAGAACTGCCAAGCTCATGTTTAAATATAATTAGGCACACCAACAATACTCCATCTTTTGTGGCTAATAATTTAGCATTTAAAGCCACAATAAATGAATCTGGTTATGCAATAGGTAGCCAAGTTTTTCATCAAAAATTTGGTGAAGGCACTGTACTAGCATCTGAAGGCGAAGCTGATAATGCTCGAATTCAAATACACTTTAAACATGCTGGCAGCAA
>CAZJWQ010000151.1:0-3802 GCA_964549645.1 uncultured Piscirickettsiaceae bacterium
TCGCATATTGATCATTATATGCGTGGTATTGGCAAGCGTTAGAGAGTTTACACCCTTCACACAGCTTCTGGGCCAGTTTCTCCAGTACGAATGCGTATGGTTTGTTCAATATTAGTAACAAATATTTTACCATCACCTATTTTGCCAGTTTTAGCAGCACTAATAATATTTTCAAGAACTTGATCAACCTTATCAGCGGTTACCACAAGTTCTATTTTAACTTTAGGTAAAAAATCTATAACATACTCAGCCCCCCTATACATTTCAGAATGACCTTTTTGCCTACCATAGCCTTTTACCTCTGTTACGGTTAAGCCACTTATCTCAATATCATTTAAAGACTCTCTTACTTCATCTAATTTAAAAGGCTTTATTATCGCTGTAATCATTTTCATTTTTAGTACCCTTTTTAACTTTCATTGCTTAAGGGCACCTCTAAAAACCTAAGTACAATTTATGAAACGCATAAAACAGCGCTTTTTTCACCCAAAAACTCGGTCAATAGCACACTATTCACTTCCTTTTTGGGTAAAAAATGCACTATTTTCTACATTCCATAAATAACACTTAGGTTTTTAGAGATACCCTTAAAATTATATCATCATCTTTTGCATAATTTGCTAATAGTTCGCCCATTTTTATAGGAGTATCTTCAGCAATCTCTCCTAGTTGTGGCATTAGTTTATTTGGTGTTAATAATACCACCGTTGATCCCATATTAAACCTACCTATTTCATCACCTTTATTAAAAGAAATATTTTGGCTTGTATAATCCCAATGTTTTATTATAGGTTGATATTTTGGGGTTATTTTCCCTTCCCAAACCGTCTCCATGCTACCTACAAAAACTGCACCAACCATAATTAGGCAAAAAATTCCTTGCTCATTTTCAAAGCGAATAACTAAGCGTTCATTACGTGCAAATAAACCTGCAACCATTCTAACAGTAGAAGGGTTTACCGCAAATAAATCACCCGGTATATAGGTCATAGATACTAATTTAGCATCAGTAGGGCAATGAATACGATGGTAGTCTTTTGGAGATAAGTAAATTACTGCGCAATCACCATTTTCAAATTTATTAGCATATTCAATATCACCACCAACTAAAGCTTGGGTAGTGTACTCATGTAATTTGGCTTGAACCATTAAGTTGTTACTTATAGCTTGCGATAAACTAATTATTCCATCAACGGGGCTGCACCAAGCATTTTCTGTGCTATCAATTGGTCTTGCTTCAGCTTTTAAAGCACGGGTAAAAAATGCATTAAAGTTAGGGTAATAGTCTAAATCTTCATGTTCAGATTCAGCAACATTAATTTTGAATGCTTTAATCATTAATTTTGTAACAGTATTTTTAACCCATTTTGTTTCAACCTGCATAAACCAATGCATGGCAGCAGACCCTAAATGTTTTGGAATAATATGTTGTGGAGCAACTTTTAAATAATCTATAAAACTCATGTGTTTGTCTGTTTTCTTGTAAAAATATTAGCTCATTTTAATGTATAATTCGCCCAATTAAAAATTATATTTTATAAGGATTAATATGCAAAATATAAATAAAGTAGTTTTAGCTTATTCGGGTGGTTTAGATACCTCAATTATAGTCAAATGGTTACAAGATGAATACAATTGTGAAGTAATTACCTTTACAGCAGATATTGGGCAAGGTGAAGAAGTAGAGCCAGCTAGGCTAAAAGCACAAGCTATGGGTGTTAAACAAATATATATAGAAGATTTAAGAGAAGAGTTTGCTCGTGATTTTGTTTTCCCAATGATGCGTGCTAATGCAATATATGAAGGAGAATATAGGTTAGGTACTTCAATAGCTCGCCCACTAATTTCTAAAAGATTGGTAGAGATTGCTAAAGAAGTTGGGGCAGATGCCATTTCTCATGGGGCTACAGGTAAAGGCAACGATCAAGTTCGTTTTGAATTAAATGCCTACGCTCTAATGCCCAATGTAAAAATTATTGCCCCATGGCGTGAATGGGATTTACTATCACGTGAAAAATTAATGACATATGCTGCAAAACACAACATTAAAGTAGAAAAGAAAAAAGGACAAAAATCTCCCTACTCAATGGATGCAAATTTACTACACATTTCATACGAAGGCGGCATTATTGAAGATCCTGCTAATGAGCCAGAAGAAGATATGTGGTTATGGACAGTAGCACCAGAAAATGCACCAAATAAAGCCACCTATTTAGATATTAGTTTTGAAAAAGGCGATATAGTAGCTATTAATGGTACAGACATGTCGCCAGCAACTGTTATGGAATACTTAAATAAGGTTGGTGGAGAAAATGGTGTTGGTAGAGATGATATAGTTGAAAATCGTTTTGTAGGCATGAAAGCCCGCGGTTGCTATGAAACCCCAGCAGGTACAATTATGCTAAAAGCCCACCGAGCAATAGAGTCTTTAACTTTAGACAGAAATGCCGCCCATTTAAAAGATGAACTAATGCCAAAATATGCCGAAATGATCTATAACGGTTTTTGGTTTAGCCCAGAACGAGAAATGTTACAGGCATTAATCGACAATTCGCAAGAATATGTGGCAGGAAATGTAAGGTTAAAACTTTATAAAGGTTCAGTAATGATTGTTGGTAGAACATCTAAAAATAGCTTATTTGATGAAGATATAGCAACTTTTGAAGATGATGGTGGTGCTTATGATCATGCTGATGCTGAAGGTTTTATAAAATTAAATGCCCTAAGGTTACGTACACTTGCCCAAAAAAGAAAATAGTTTGGCACAACCAACCCCTACATTTTTACAACTATTAAAAAGCCCTATACTAATGCTAGGGTTTGGTTTTGGTGCTGGTTTAGCCAAAAAAGCTCCTGGTACTTTTGGCACTTTGCTTGGTTTAATACTATTTATACCAATTTTACTATGGAGCGAAACCTTAGCTTGGTTAATATTTATAGCAAGTATTGTATTTGGTAGTTATATATGTGGCAAATCGGCACAAATAATTGGTGTACATGATCACGGAGGTATTGTTTGGGATGAATTTGCAGGTATTTGGTTAGTATTGCTACTACTACCAGAACAAAATATTTGGTATTGGCTTTTAGCCTTTATTATTTTTAGAATATTTGATATAGCAAAACCTTGGCCAATTAATTTAGCAGATACAAAGTTAAGTGGTGGCTTTGGTATAATGTTTGATGATATTTTAGCCGCTTTTTATAGCCTTATAGTTGTATGGTTGATTTATATATTTATGATAGTTTAAAACCTAAATCCTGCAAGTGCTTGCACACATCTGACGTAAGCTATTAATTCGTATAGCAAATTTTAATTCTTCGGGAATATCAATAAGTATTCCACTCGAATAAAAATTACTCTACAAATCAATATCTTACGCCATATATGCACAACCACTTGCAGGATTTAGGTAAAAAATAAAGGGAAAATGCATGTTTATTGCTTGTGAAGATGTAAAAAAATTAATTTTAGAAAAAAATGCTCAATTTGTTGATGTACGAACAGCAGTGGAGTTTATATCAACACAGTTGCCAGAGTCAATTAACATCCCTTTACAAGAACTTTTAGCTGTGGCGGAAGCAAAACTAGACAAAAGTAAGCCTGTAGTTGTGTTTTGTCAATCAGGTGGTAGGTCGCAAGTAGCTATGCATATACTACAATCATTAGGCTTTACCGAAGTGCATAATATGGGTTCATATTCTGCATGGGTATAAAACTGCAAATAGAGCGATAAAGGTAAATACATATGCCTATCAGCATAGCGCACTCAAATTAGGTTAAAATAACTGAAACTTAACC
>CAZJWQ010000152.1:0-3795 GCA_964549645.1 uncultured Piscirickettsiaceae bacterium
TTTGGAATAAAAATATTTTTTTATTTGGTTGTTTTTTGTAGGGACATTATACTTTTACCAAAAATATTTATATAATTAAGTACAACCCTAATCTCTATCCGAGGATTAGGGTAAAACTTTGATTGACAATGTTTGTTAATTATGGATAATTCGTTATTCCTTTCAAACGTTTAAGTATTTATTAAAGGTTTAGCCCTTGTAACAAATACTACTGTCGGTGCGTATCGATGTAACCTATTGAAAACAAATAAAATATTTTGGAGAAGTAAAATGGCAAACTCAGCACAAGCTACTAAAAGAGTCCGTCAGTCTGAAAAGCATCGTGTACATAATAATGATATGCGTGCAGCAATGCGTACTACAGTTAAAAAAGTAAAAACAGCAATTGAAGCTGATGATAAAGATGCGGCAAATACAGTTTTTCGTATTGCTCAGTCAAGTTTAGACACTATGGCGCGTAAAGGTATTATCAATAAAAATAAAGCGGCTCGTACTAAATCACGTTTAAATACTAGAATTAAAGCACTTTGAATTAATTTTTAAATTTAGAAATTTAAAAAAGCCGGGCTAGTCTCGGTTTTTTTATATTAATATTCTGAAAGAATTATAAAATTGAATAAAATAATCAAAGCAACAGCTACTGTTGGTAGCATAACCATGGTATCACGTCTTCTTGGCTTTGTACGAGATATGGTTATTGCACGTTATTTTGGGGTATCTGATGGTACCGATGCTTTTTTTATTGCCTTTAAAATCCCCAATTTCTTTAGAAGATTATTTGCAGAAGGAGCGTTTTCGCAAGCATTTGTACCTGTGCTTGCAGGGGTTAAAGAGCAGGGAGGTAAAGAAGCAGTAAAGCACTTAATAAATGCTCTTAGTACACGTTTAGCAGGTATTTTACTTGTTATAACTGCTATAGGGGTGTTCGGGTCAGGGTTTATCATGACTATTTTTGCCCCTGGCTTCATTGATGAGCCTGAAAAGTTTAAAATGGCATCAAACATGTTAGCCATTACTTTTCCATATTTGTTGTTAATTTCTTTAGTGGCGTTTTCTTCTGCCATAATGAATACCTATAATAAATTTGCAGTACCAGCTATTACACCAGTATTTTTAAACTTAATTTTAATTACTTTTGTCATAGCAGTATCTCCCTATTTGGAGATACCTATTATGGCTTTGGCGTGGGGGGTGTTAGTAGCAGGAGTGGTGCAATTATTGTTCCACTTGCCTTTTTTAAAGAGTATGGGTTTACTGCCTGTACCAACTTTAAAGAATGATGATGGTGTTGGCGAGGTAAAAAGATTAATGATTCCTGCTTTATTTGGGGTATCAGTAATGCAGATTAATTTATTACTAGACACTGTGCTAGCATCTTTTTTAATTACCGGCTCGGTTTCTTGGTTATATTATTCTGATAGGTTAATGGAGTTTCCGTTAGGTGTGTTTGGGGTCGCTTTAGCAACCGTAGTGTTGCCTGGGCTGTCTAAAAAAGCAGCTAATGAAAATTGGCAGGGTTTTCAGCAAGATCTAGATTTCGCCTTACGTTTAGTGTTGATTTTAGGTTTTCCTGCTATGTTAGGGTTGTTATTGCTAGCTAAACCACTGCTAATTACCTTGTTCTTTTATGGGGAGTTTACGGAGTTAGATGTAAATATGGCAGGGATGAGTTTAATGGCATATTCAACAGGTTTGGTTGCTTTTATTTTAATAAAAATATTAGCCCCTGCTTTTTATGCTCGTAAAGACATGAAAACACCTGTAAAAATAGCCATTATAGCCTTAGTTGTTAATATGGTAATGAACCTTGCTTTAATTATACCATTTGCCCATGTAGGTTTAGCAGCTGCTACAGCTATATCAGCGTTTGTAAATGCAGGGCTGTTATATTGGTATCTAACTAAGCAAAAAGTTTTTGCTCCATTAAAAGGTTGGCCAAAGTTATTTTTACAAGTGTTTTTAGCCAATTTAGCTTTTGTAATCTTTTTACTATTACTATCGCCAAGTTTAGAGCAATGGTTAGTATTTAGTGCATGGGATAGAGTGTTATGGTTATTTTCTCTAGTGCTCGGTTCAATGTTGTTATATGTTGCCGTGTTATTTGTACTTGGGGTTAGGTTCAAGAATTATGCTAATTAAATATCTACCGCTGCTTTTTTAGCACTGTTTGAACTGCCATTATCATGCCGTGGGTTAGTTGCTTTAGTTGGTTAAGTGGTATGTTAAATGCTGGTAAAGAGTACACTAGCTTGCCAAAAGGTCTTATCCAAACGTTGTGCTTTAAAGCCTCTTGTTGTATTTTAATGCTTAAGTTTGCTCGTTCTAATTCTATAACGGCTATTGCTCCCAATACCCTCACTTCTTTTATGCCCTTGATGTTTTTAATTGGCATTAAAGTATCATTAAAATGTTTTTCAATTCGTTGTATATCTGCTTGCCAGTTATAAGATAATAATACCTCAATGCTTGCTATAGCTGCTGTACAAGCAAGAGGGTTTGCCATAAAGGTTGGTCCATGGGCTAGGATGCCAGGGTTGCCTTGGCTTATAGCTTTGCTTATTTTGCTGGTAGTAAGTGTAGCGGCTAAAGATATATGACCGCCTGTTAAAGCTTTGCCAATGGTCATTATATCTGGGTTGATATTTGCCCATTCGCAAGCAAAGAGCTTCCCTGTTCGTCCAAAGCCTGTTGCAATTTCATCAACAATAAGCAGTATATTAAACTCATCGCATAATTGCCTAACTTGTTTTAGGTAGTCTGGTCGGTAAAACCTCATGCCTCCTGCTCCTTGTACTATAGGTTCTATAGTCATGGCGGCTATGTTTTGATGATTGTTTTTAATAATCTCTTTTAATGCAATTAAATCTTCATTGTTAGATTGTTTACTAAATCCATTCTCAGGAGCAGGGGCGAAATAATGCTTGCTAATAACTTCACTAAATAAATTGTGCATTCCGTTGATTGGGTCGCAAATAGCCATAGTTGCAAAAGTATCACCATGGTAGCCATTTTTAACGGTAATGAGTTTATTTTTATTTGGTTTTTTTGAGCTTATCCAATATTGTAAAGCTATTTTAATAGCAACTTCCATTGCTACAGAACCAGAGTCAGCAAAAAATACTTTATTAAGATTTTGCGGGGTTAACTCAATAAGTTTTTTTGCCAAAATAATAGCAGGTTCATGGGTTAGCCCTCCAAACATAACATGCGGCATAGTGTCTAATTGTTGCTGCATCGCTTTAATTATTTGTGGGTGATTATAGCCATGTAAAGTAGACCACCAAGAAGACATGCCATCAATAACCTCTCTATCATCAAAAAGAGTTAAAGTTGAGCCTTGAGTTTTTTTTATGCCAATAGTAGGGGGTTCGGCAGGAATTTTTGCATAAGGATGCCAAATATGGTTCTTATCAAAGTTTAAAAGTTCTCGTTTATTCTTCATTAGTTTGGGTTAGGACTTAATATTTTAAAAGGGTATTTTACCCTAATCCCCAGATAGAGACTGGATATATAGTGCTAGCCCTTGTTTGCTAGGTGTTTGCAAAAAATCTTAGCTTCACTATTGGTTAAGCGGGCATTTTTTGTGAATACCCAGCGAATAAGGGTTGGTGCTAGATGCCAATTCTCTATCTGGGGGTTAGGGTTTTACATTAATTAATTAATTAAAAATGTTATTTGCACTTGACTATAAATTGTATTCAATTACAATACGCCAAATCAATTAGGAGGATTTCCCGAGCGGCCAAAGGGGGCAGACTGTAAATCTGCTGGCTCAGCCTTCGGTGGTTCGAATCC
>CAZJWQ010000153.1:0-3784 GCA_964549645.1 uncultured Piscirickettsiaceae bacterium
GCAAGCAAAAAAAGTGACGCTTTGAACTGTCCGCTGTATTTTTCTTGTTATACGCTTACTTTGTAAGCCAATTTTGCTTCATCTCCCGTAATACCTCGAAATCCCCAATTACAGGCAGGAAGTTCAAAAATGGTAATTTCAACATTAATTGATTGAACCCCAAGTTCAGATTCAATTTTTTTGAAAAGAAGATGAATAAGTTTTTTCTTTGCTTCTACTGAACGACCACTCATCATTGATATTTCAATGATTATATAGGCATCTATTCCACCCTCTGGATAATAATAATTTTCTTTTTCCATAGGAAAAAATCTATGAGAACGCTTATTATCTGGAAAACACAATGCTTCAACCATGCATTGATTTATTACATCTGACAATTGTGCTTTCATTGGGTTTAACTGTTCTTTTATTCCATAAATACGAATCATATTTTTGCTCCTAGCTTAACGGTATAATAACCAATTCAATAATTTTAGAATAACCCGTTGATTGGTCATTAGATAACCATCGCCACTTTTTTTAAACTTTAATCGACCATTACAGGTAATAATTCTGGTATTAGAAATAGAGGAAAAGACTTTTTCTTCAATATCGTAATTCACTAACTACCCGACCCTAAGCGTATAACCTTTAGTATAAGGCATTATCACCTTGATATCCTCGATTATATTAATTTACTGACTCTAAAAATGTAATTTTTATTACATTCTGTATTTGATTATAAAGCAAGTGTTTAACTTCTTTTTGGCTTTGTTGTAAGGTTAAAGGTTGGTTGGATATGCTAAATATTGCGTCTAAACCTTGTTGATAAGCTAATTTATTTTCTATATTAATAATACCAAAAATACCAATACATAATATCTTATTTTTTTTAGCAATTTTAGCAACTTCTATGGGTACTTTGCCGTTTAAACTTTGTTTAT
This sequence comes from uncultured Piscirickettsiaceae bacterium, assembly GCA_964549645.1. Taxonomy (GTDB): domain Bacteria; phylum Pseudomonadota; class Gammaproteobacteria; order Thiomicrospirales; family Thiomicrospiraceae; genus Hydrogenovibrio. The sequence continues at coordinate 927 of CAZJWQ010000153.1, forward strand.
CTAATTTGCCTTCGCCTGTAATGACTAGATCAAAACTATGTTGTTTAAATAATTTTTCAAAACCTATTAAATCACTAATTATTTTAAAACCTGGTTTAGATTTTGCCCCTAGCAACATCATACCAGCTCCCATGCCTCCGCCCGCACCTGCACCTTGTATATTTTTAAGTTCTATATTGAAATCTTTTTTTACTATTTTGGCAAAGTTTCTTAACCCCTCATCTAGTTTTTTAATTTCTATAAAATTTGCACCTTTTTGGGGTGCAAAAATATAAGCTGCCCCCTGCCTACCAAATAATGGGTTATTAATATCTTGAGCGATTTGAATATTAATTTTGCTAAAATCAATATTAGTAGGTTTAATGATTTGCCTTATATTAACTAAACCTGCCCCATCTAAAGATACTGACTTACCTTCAGAGTTTAAAAACTTAAACCCCAGCTTAGCTAAACAACCAATACCTGCGTCAGTAGTGGCACTACCCCCTAAGCCTATTATAAAATTTTTTGCACCTTTATTTAAAGCATGTTTAATTATTTTACCTGTACCTATAGTACTGGTTTGCATTGCTTTTTTTTCAAAATCTTGTAATAGTGGTAAACCAGATGCGGCTGCCATCTCTATAATGGCAGTTTTAGTATCTTCTATGTAGCTGTAATAACATCTTATTTCTTTACCTATTGGATTAGTGGTTACTAGCCTAACTTTTTTAGAGTTAGGTAGAGATAACAAGGTATCAACCATCCCTTCTCCACCATCAGCCATAGGCATTTTTACTATATTTATAGTGGGTAAAACTGCTTTTATAGCATTAGTAGCTATTTCACAAAATTCTTTTGCTGTTAAACTTCCTTTAAAAGAATCTGGAGCAAGCAGAATTTTCATGAAATTATCTCTCTCTACTTCTGGTTGGTATCCATGATGACTGCTCAACTAACCTAGATAACTTTCTAAACTTAGCTTTTAGGTCTCTACCAACACCTTGTTGCCTAGCTGCATTACAACCACCACTTGCCATAATTATATCAATCATTTGCTGATTAAGTTCTACTTTGGCATCTCGTGGGTCTTGGCTTAAATATACTTTAATATAGTTATTTACGGTAACATCGTACTTTCTAATAAACAGACGATTTACCCTAGATAGGTTGGTAGCTAAACTAACCCCACGACAACGTTGATTAAAAGCATCAAAATGTATTGCGGTTTTTATTAAAGCTGTATGTAACTCTTCATCAACCAAATTATTGGTATCTGCACTAACGACTTGCATTGGTAAAATAAATATTAAGACCAAAAGATATCGGTATAATCTCATATTGTGAACTTCCTCCATTTTCAAAAAATAAAACGAGTTCTTTGCATAATTCATGGCAAGGCAAGAATAAGCGTAATAGCTAACTATTGAGCTTATTTTTTGACTGAAAGATGGAAAGATCTCAAGATAATAACTAAATATTTTAGCTTGTTTTAGATAAACTATATACTTAAAATTGCATAATTTATGATAATAATAAAATATTAACTAATTTTAAAAAAGTTTAGAGAAATATAATTACTATGTTTTATACATCACAAAGAGATAAATTACGCCAAGTATACGTTGATGTTTGGCAAAAAGTTAAACATAATCAACCATTAGACGCTATAGAACAATCTATTGCTAAGGTTATTGAAGACCATCCTGAATATCAAAGTATATTAAACAATAAACATCATTTAGGTAATGAGTACTTACCTGAAATGGGCGAAACCAACCCTTTTTTACATATGGGGATGCATTTAGGCTTGCAAGAACAAATTGCTCTTGATAGACCCACGGGTATTAAACATATTTATTATAAATTAAATATAAAATTTAATAGTATTGATAAAACAGAACATGTAATGATGGAGTGTTTAGCAGAATCTTTATGGTTATCTCAAAAATATGAAACTGAACCTGATGAAAAAAAATATCTTGAATGCTTAAATAAGCTTTGTATCAGATAAATGATACAAAAATTCATTGCATTTGTAATTAGCTTAATATTTCTATTACCAAATTTTGCCCATAGTAATGAAAATAATATTCGCCTAATTTCATTATCACCGCATTTAACAGAAATGGTTTTTTCTGCTGGAGCTGCGCATTTATTAGTTGGGGTTGTTAATTTCTCTGATTACCCAAAACAAGCTACCAAATTACCTATAGTTGGTGATTTTAATAAAGTAAGTATAGAGCAAATAATAAAACTACAACCCAGTTTGATTTTGTCTTGGAAATCTGGTAATTCATTACAAGATATTAATAAATTAAAAAAATTAGGTTTTAATGTTTGGCAAACTGAAATTACCGAACTTGCTGATATTCCTTTACAGATACAAGCAATTGGTAAAAAAACTAAGCAAGAAGATACTGCAAACAAAGTCGCTACAAATCTAAAGCAGATATTAAAAGAAGTACGACAACAGTATATAAAAAATACAAAAATAACAACTTTTTATCAAGTCTGGAATAACCCGCTTTATACGGTAGGAAAAAATCAATTTATAAGCCAAGCTATTGAATTATGTGGTGGTATAAACATTTTTAGTAATATAGATATACTGGCTCCGCAAGTTAGTATTGAAGCAATTATAGAAAAAAATCCTGAGTTAATTATTTTAGGTGGCAGTACAAAACTACAAAAAAATTGGCTCTATAAATGGCAACGATACCCTATTATTAATGCGGTAAAAAATAACAACATTATAAAAGTAGATAGTTCTATTTTACAAAGACCAACAGCTAGGTTTATTAATTATTTACCTTTTTTATGTAAAAACATGCATAAAAAAAGGGAGTAAAAACTCCCTTTTTTATACAAGAATAACC
>CAZJWQ010000154.1:0-3719 GCA_964549645.1 uncultured Piscirickettsiaceae bacterium
AACCCTAATCCGCAAATAGAGAATTGGCATCTAGCACGAGCCCTTATTCGCTAGGAGTTTACAAAAAATGCCCGCTTAACCTATGGGTTAAGCTAAGATTTTTTGCAAACGCCTAGCAAACAAGGGCTAGCACTATATATCCAATCTCTATCTGCGAATTAGGGTAAAATTAAATAACATGTTTAGTAACTAAGGCAATGTTAGCACATTACCCTAATCCGTAAGTAGGAAATTGGCAGCATTAGATTCAATTTTTTATTTGCAGATTAGGGCATTAAAATTATGAATGAATTAAGTGAACTTGAAAATATATACTCTAAACAAGGCAAAATTGTCTCTGTTGGTTTAGTTTTATCAGAAAATAACGGCTTTATTGTGGTTAAATCTGAAGCTAAGTCAGGTTGTTCTGGTTGCAGTGCAACAGGAGGCTGTGGTACAGCTTCGTTATCTACCTTATTCGCACCTTTAATAGAAAGAAATTTGCTAGTAAAAAATGATTTAAATGCTAAAGTTGGAGATAAAGTTTTACTTTCTATGGTTGAGTCAGACTTACTTAAGCATTCAATTATGGCTTATGGAGTACCATTAATATTATTAATGATTGGTGCTTGGTTAGGACTAGAGTTTTTTAATTCTGATATAGTATCAGCAATATTAGGCTTTATCTTTTTAATATTAGGCTGGTTATTTACCAAATTTATTTACAAGGCAGTTTTGCCTAAGGTAGAACAAATTTTTTAAGGAGTTATTTATGTTTAGGCAATTAAAACAAAAAAATATGTTAATAAAGTTTATGTTTATTATGTTATTTGCTAGTTCGGCAAGCGTCATGGCTAAAACCCCCGTTGTTTCCTTACCAGATTTTAGTGTTTTGGCAGAACAGAATAGCCCAGTGGTAGTAAATATCTCTACTATAAAAAAAGTTAGCCCTACACCAACTGCTAACCAACAGTTTAGGGGGGTGCCAGATGAAATGCTGAGGCATTTTTTTGGGATACCAAAAGATTTTTTCCCACGTGGGCAACAACCTAGAACTCAACCAAGAAAAGTTAGTTCATTCGGCTCAGGTTTCATTATAAGTGCAGATGGCTATATAGTTACCAATAACCATGTAGTAGACAATGCTAAAGAAATTATAGTTAAATTAAATGATAGAACAGAGCATATAGCAACAGTAATTGGTACAGATCCTCGTACAGATATTGCACTATTAAAAATTGATGCTAATAACCTTGCAGTAGCCAAAATAGGTGTTAGCAAAAATTTAAAAGTAGGGCAGTGGGTTATAGCAATAGGAGACCCTTTTGGTTTAGACAATACTGTTACTCATGGCATAATATCTGCACTTGGTCGTTCATTACCAGGTGACCCTTATGTGCCATTTATTCAAACAGATGTGTCTATAAACCCAGGTAATTCTGGAGGGCCTTTAATAAATATGAGCGGAGAAGTTATAGGGGTTAATTCACAAATATATAGTAAAGGTGGCGGGTCAATGGGCTTGTCATTTTCTATACCTATTGATATAGCTATGAATGTAGTGCATCAGTTAAAAGATACAGGCACAGTGCAACGTGGGTTTTTGGGGGTAAGTATACAAGAAGTTTCTGCCGATTTAGCCAAATCATTTGGTTTAGAACGCCCTAAAGGAGCTTTAGTTTCAGAGGTTATTAAAGGTAAAGTGGCTGAAAAGCATGGCTTTTTATCAGGAGATATAATTATTAAGTTTGATGGTCATTATATTAATAAATCTGCTGATTTACCACCTATTGTAGGCATGACTAAAGTTGATAAAAAAGTTACAGTTAAGCTTCTGCGTGAAGGAAAAGTTAAATATATTTCTTTAAGATTAGGAGAGTTAAATACTAAAGATATTGCTAGCTTAAATAATGATGGGCAGACAGTGTTGGGGTTATTATTGCAACCTGTAGAGGATAATAAATTACAAAAATTAAACTTACCATTTGGTTTGTCGGTTATTAATGTTGAAACTGATGGGATATCTTATGCAGCAGGCGTAAGAAAAGGCGATATTTTAGTTAGTATTAATTTCCACCCAGTTAAATCGGTAGAATCATTAAAAGAACTAGTTGAATCTTTACCTAAAGATAGATCTTTTCCTATAAGAGTTGTGCGTGGTAATCGTTCTATCTTCTTTCCTTTAAGTTTACAGTGAAGCTATTATAAAGTGAACGTAGGATGCAATTATGAAAATTTTAATTACTATCTTATTAATAATGACTTCAACTATCGTGATAGCTAAATCACCTGTGTTTGTTTCGGCACAATGGGTAAATAATAATTTAGAAAATATTGTATTAATAGATATAGGTAGGCATGCACAGAATAAAAGTTTGCACATTCCTAATTCTGTTTATATAAGTTATAGCTGGCTAATAAAACCACAAAATGGTATATCTTTAAGTGGTGGCAAGGAGCATATGCAAAAACTTCTTTCACAATTAGGTATTAGCGATACAGATCATATTATTATTTATGATAATCTAGGGGGTTTAAATGCCAGCCGTTTATATTGGGAATTAGTAAAATTAAATCATAATAAAGTTTCTATACTTAATGGCGGGTTAAATACTTGGTTATTAAAAGATTACCCAGTAACCCAAGAATTATTATATAGGCAGCCAACAATATACATAGCTAATGAAATAAATTTAACAAATGAATTTACAGCAAGTAAAGCAGATGTATTAGCTTCTATAAAAAATGAAAATATTGTATTGTTAGATACTAGAAGTAAAGCAGAATTTGTTGGTAATAAAAATAAAAGACAACGTAGTGGTCATATTCCAACCGCTAAATTTTTCCCTTGGGAAATAGTAGTAGATACTAAAAAAGGCTATAAACAAATAACTGATAAACAAGTAATTAAATTACTTAATTACTTTAATTTAAATATTAAAGATCAAGAAATTATACTATATTGTAGATCTGGGCATAGGGCAACTAGGGTATTTACTATGTTAAAAAGCCAAGGTTTTACAAATGTAAAACTGTATGATGCCTCTATGCAAGAGTGGATTTTAAACAATGAAAATCCATTAAAATTGGGTTGAACTCTAATCCGCAAATAGAGAATTGGCATATAGCACCAGCCCTTATTAGCTAGGCATTTTTTGCAAACGCCCAGCAAACAAGGGCTAGTACTATATATCCAATCTCTATCTGCAGATTAGGGTTGAAAATTATAATTAGGAATATTGTTAATGTCAGAACTTGTAAAAAGAGCGGTACGTAATAGTGTAATAATAACCGTAGTGGTAGGTGTGGTTGTTAATTTTCAAGGGGCAACTATCTACACTAGTTTAATGACTATGTTATATACCTTTGTAGTTATAACCCCAGCTCTTTGGCTATCCTATAGATTTATTCAAAAAATAATCAAAAAATAATAACTATCTTTGTTATCTTTTCAGTAGAATACGCTTCGTATAAAAATATTTAATTAGGTGCTTGAAAATTTATTTTCAAGTTAAACGGGAAATTTGTTTAAAGCAAATGCTGCCCCCGCAACGGTAATAGAGAAAAACAAATATAAAACCCTAACCCCCGAATAGAGGATTAGGGTGAAACCATTGGGATTAATTTTCTGAGAAGGTATTTGTAAATTGCTCTTAAGCCCGGATACCGGCCTAATTTATGAACCAAAAATCTATATTGCGGAGGGCAATACGGAAGAAATGAATTTTTTTAAATACATT
>CAZJWQ010000155.1:0-3716 GCA_964549645.1 uncultured Piscirickettsiaceae bacterium
AGTTACTTTTCCAACTTACCATGAACCAAATGCACTGTTCGTTGACATTTTTTGGCGAATTCTAAATCGTGGGTAACTAAAATTAAAGTTGTTTTTAGCTCTTCATTTAAAGAAAATAATAGTTGCTGAATTTGCAATGCTGTTGTTTCATCAAGATTACCTGTTGGCTCATCTGCAAAGAGTATTTTAGGCTTAGTAACAAATGCTCTGGCAATGGCAACTCTTTGTTGCTCCCCTCCTGATAACTGTGCAGGAACATGATTTAATCTAGCTGATAAACCTACTTTTTCTAAAGCATTTAAAGCTAGTTCATGAGCATTAGCTATTTTAAATAGCTCTAAGGGCATTAATACATTTTCAAGAGCAGTCATACTAGGCATTAACTGGAAATCTTGAAAAATAAAACCTACCTGTTTTGCTCGTAACTTTGCTCTTGCATCATCATTTAATTTAACTAATGAACTACCAAATAAACAAATATCACCACTAGTTGGCAACTCCAACCCTGCCATTATTGCTAATAAAGTAGATTTACCAGAACCTGACCTACCAATAATAGCCAATCGCTCGCCAGCATAGACAGCTAGGTTACAACCGTTTAAAATAGACAAATTCTTATCATCTACTGGTACTTGATAATGCACATTTTGCAAACTCAATATAAAAGATTCTTCTTGTTTCATGCTCAATTTTTCTTGTTAATATTTATTATTAGCTATTCTAATATAATAAAGGCAGAAACTGGCACATTATTGATTTTAGGAGATAGTTTAAGTTCTGCCTATGGAATGCCGACCAAAGATGGCTGGGTAGCTTTGTTGCAAAAACAACTTGATGAAGATAACAAGAATATAAATATAATTAACGCCAGTATAAGTGGCAAAACGACTTCTGCTGGCTTAAGCAACTTACCTAAATTATTACAAAAACATCAACCAAGATGGTTAATTTTAGCCTTAGGTGCTAATGATGCTCTGCGTGGACAAAACTTAAAAAGCACCCAACTAAACTTGCAAAAAATAGTTAGTTTAAGCCATCAAAAAAACACCCGAGTTCTATTGTTAGGAATTAAAATCCCCACTAATTACGGGCCTGCTTATGAAAAAATGTTAGCAAAAACCTTTCAAAAAGTTGCTGATAAAAACAATTTATTATTTGATCCTTTTTTCCTTGAGCATATAGCTCTAAAACCTAAACTATTTCAAAAAGATCGAATACACCCAAATAAACAAGCACAACCTTTAATACTAAAACAGCTAAAGCCATTAATAGATTCACTTTTACAGCTTGAATAGAGAATTGGCATCTAACACCAGCCCTTTTTTATACACTTATGCTACCTTTTTAGAATACAAATGCTGTTGAAACTCAATAAATAAAGAACTGATTCCTGCCACTTCGCCTAATATTTCCTTTGCATCTTCAAGCGAATGATATTTGTTGGTAAGCAAAACAGGTAATTTTTCTTGATCAAGCTCTTCTACACCCGATTCAATATATTTATTCAAGACAAACTCTATAAACTCCCGCTGACTTGTATTTAAAAGTTTCAATATCGCCGCCTTTGCTCTTATTACTCGTTCTAATCTGGTAATTGGCTTTATGTCACTATCAAAAACATATTCCAAAACATCGTATAGATCACTTTTTTCTGCACCAATCAATTTTTTCAGTGTATTTAATTCATCTTTACCAAAGCCTGCAGCATCTAGTTTTACCAATAAAGTTTTCCGGGTTTGCGGATTACTCCATAAGGTTCGCAATTCGTCTTCATTTTTAAATAAATTAGGTAACTCACCAAACAAATTATTTAAAAATTCTTCTGCTGAAATCGGCTTGCCGTCTGCACTCCAAAAAGAAGTAGCAACCATGTGTTGAATTTCCCTCTCTTTACCGTCTTTTAACTTTATTTTAATTTTTTGAACTTTAGGCTTTGGCTTATAATCTGCGTATTTTTCCTCTATTCCTAAATCACCCCCTAGCTCAATTGGCTTATAAATATCGTCTTCTTCTTTAACTGCTTCACCATCCCATTCAGGATCAGAAAAACGTTGATAGGCATCGACAAAATCATAAATTGTAAAAAATTCTTTACCCTCAAAAAGCCGTGTGCCACGCCCGACAATTTGCTTAAATTCAATGATTTGATTCACAGGACGCATTAAAACAATATTACGTATATTTCGGGCATCTACGCCCGTGGAAAGTTTTTGCGAAGTAGTTAAAACGGTCGGAATGGTTTTTTCATTGTCTTGAAACTCCCGTAAAAACTGCTCGCCTATTTCACCATCATTGGCAGTAACACGCACACAATAATTTGTATCCGTAGATTCTTTATACTGATTCACCAAATCTCTTACTGCCGCCGCATGAACTTGAGTTGCACAGAAAATAATGGTTTTATCATCTGGACGGGCTTCATTCATAAAAATTTGAACCCGTTTCGCCTCTCGCTCTTTGATCTCAATAATTTTATTGAAATCCACCTCTTCGTATAGCCGTCCTTCTTCAACCTCACCCTCAATAATATTATCATCGGGTGTGTATATGTAGTCATCCAGTGTTGTCTTAATACGCTTGACTTTAAATGGTGTTAAAAAGCCATCATTAATGCCTTCTTTTAACGAATAGATATAAACAGGCTCACCAAAATAAACATAAGTATCTACATTATCCTTACGCTTGGGGGTTGCCGTTAAACCCAGTTGAACAGCTGGGGAGAAATAATCTAAAATACTTCGCCAGTTACTCTCATCATTTGCACCACCTCGGTGGCACTCATCAATAATAATAAAATCAAAATAGTCTTTCGGATATTCACCAAAATAAGGTGCAGAATTGCCGTCTTCATCTCTGCCAGACATAAAAGATTGAAAGATAGTAAAAAACATACTGCCATTGGTTGGCACTTTACCCGTCTTTTTCACCTCTTTGGGTTTAATACGCACCATTGCATCATCTGGAAAAGCAGAAAATGAATTAAACGCCTGATCGGCTAATATATTACGATCTGCCAAAAACAAAATACGTGGTCGCCGTTTACCATCCCTGCTTAAATTCCAACGAGTTTGAAACAGCTTCCAGGCTATTTGAAATGCAATAGCGGTTTTACCTGTACCAGTGGCAAGAGTTAATAGAATTCTGTTTTTATTTTGGGCAATGGCTTCAAGCGTGTTTTTGACTGCAATTTCCTGATAATAGCGCAGTTGCCAAGTGCCACTTTTATCTTCAAAAGGAACAGTAGCAAATTGCTCGCGCCAGTCATTTTGATCGCTATAAGTTTTATCCCATAAGGCTTGTGGTGATAGAAAATCATCAACTGATTTTTCTTCACCTGTTTTTAAGCAAATTTGATAAATTTCTTTGCCATTGGCAGAGTAGCTGGTTTCAAGATTAAGTTTCTGAGCATAGAGTTTGGCTTGTGCTACACCTTCGCCCACTTCCAAGTCATCGCTTTTCGCCTCGACTACTGCCAGCTTGATGCCCTTATAAACCAGAATATAATCAGCAATCAGCGGTCTTTTCCTGCCACCACCAACCTGTATTCTGCCATCGGTTATTTTACAGACATTGCGTTCACGCAGGATTCTTGAACCCTCTACCACGCCCCAACCGCAACTTTTCAGTTTAGGGTCGATTAATTCTGCTCTGGTTTCGGCTTCATTCATCTTGTTTTCCCCGCAATTGCTCCATGTTGAGTGGTATGTTCCAAAATG
>CAZJWQ010000156.1:0-3707 GCA_964549645.1 uncultured Piscirickettsiaceae bacterium
TTTTGATGTTGAATTTTTGGGCTTACGTTTTAAAAATCATTTCTGTCATATCCGAGCCGATGATATAAAGATTATAGAGTTAAAGCACTGTAACTTCCAAAAACAACAGGATGACTTCCGATGCAATCATTCATAAATATATCATTAAAAACTAAAGCTATACTTATTTTTTTAACTGTTAGCATACTAATATTAGTGGTAGCTTATTGGTATTTTAACAATACTGCAGTTAGCTCAGTAGCACCGATAGAGCAACAACCAGTAATCAAATTAACTAATTTAGATTTAGCACCAATAGCACTAGGCTCAAGTCAAAGTTCAGAAGTTAGCAAATTTACTCAACAAAAACAATTGCCACCGAAGAATAATTCAGTAAGAATGCATTCTAAAAGTGATTTAGAAGATTATTTAACTCGAAATAAAATTTATAGTGGCAAGCTGGATGAAGCAGAAATGTTAACTACAGAAGAGGTAAAAAAAATAATATTAGCTAAAGATGCTGAAAAAGGGGCGAGAGAAAAACTAGTAAAAGCTCGGTGGAATGAACCACGCGGTATATCTGAGAGGAAAATATCTTTATATGCAAGCTATGATGAAGAGACTTTACGAAGCCTAGCGACTCAAGGAGATATTTACGCTATGCAAACTATTGCTAATATAGAGTTTGATAAGATGAATTTTAAGAACTCTTCTTCCGCTAGATGGCTAGCTGCTGTAGAAGGTTCTGTCGGAGCATTATTTGAGCAAGGAGACAATATTAGTGTAATTGTAAGTGTAGGTAAGAATGACCTAAATCTTGTAGCAAAGGATTATAGAATTAAACATCCGCCAGGCAAAGCCAGAGAAGCTCTTATTATGCTAGCAGCTGCCTATTACACAGTAGGACAATTTCGTGGTAATATCAAGTATGGTTATATTAACAAAAAGATCCTGCGTAGTTTTCATTTTTCAGGACGAGATTTTACCGCAGAAGAAGAAGAAAACATTTATATTATTTCTAGGGCACTTTATGAAAAACTGAGTAAAGCTAGAGAAAAAAGGGGTTTGCCAGTGTTTGATAATTCTTATATGCCTAACTACAGGGAGGGAACCTTACCCCAAGAAAATAATTTTATGGAAGAATATTTTAATTCTTTTAAAAACTTAAATCCCTAATCCCCGAATAGCTACCGCAGGTCTCTAAAAATGAACAATGGCGGAGAAGAGCCGAGTTTTCTTATAAAACTTTAGATAAAACAATAAGTTAAATTAAAATTAGGTCAAATTACAAGCTAAGCCTAAATGACAATTTAGTTAAAATTTTAATAAAACAGTTGCTTTTTTTGTGAAAATTATGCACTCTAATAAAAGAGAACTTTTTTAGAGATATTTATGACAAATTTAGTAATAGTAGAATCACCCGCAAAAGCAAAAACAATTGAAAAATACTTAGGTAAAGATTTTATTGTGCGTTCTAGTTATGGGCACATTAGAGATATTCAAAAAAAAGGCATGGGCATAGACCTAGAAAATGGTTTTATTCCAACCTATGAAATATCGCCAGATAAAAAGAAAACTGTGGCAGAATTAAGAAAACTTAGCAAACAGGCAACTGCCGTTTGGCTAGCAACAGATGAAGATCGCGAGGGAGAGGCTATTGCTTGGCATCTTGCCGAAGCTTTAAAGTTAGATGTTGCAAGCACTAAAAGAATTGTTTTTCATGAAATTACTAAATCGGCAATTCAAAAAGCCATAGCATCCCCAAGAACAGTTGATATGGACTTGGTTGAAGCACAGCAAGCACGTCGTTTATTAGACCGTATAGTAGGCTTTGAGCTTTCGCCTATTTTATGGAAAAAAATTCGCACAGGGCTTTCAGCAGGCAGAGTACAGTCAGTTGTTGTGCGTTTAATTGTTGAAAGAGAAAGAGCGGTAAATGCCTTTAATGCCAGCCATGTTTTTAAACTACAAGGTAATTTATCCTTAGACAAAAATAGTAATATAGACGTTAAACGTAGTGCTTCTTTTAAGACAGAAGAAGAAGCCGCACAGTTTTTAGAACAGGTTAAAGGTGCTAATTTAACGGTTGCTAGTTTAGAAGAAAAACCTGCTAAAAAATCACCTAAGCCACCTTTTACAACATCTACTTTACAACAAGAAGCTTCTGCAAAATTAGGCTTTTCAGTTAAGCAAACCATGATGGTAGCACAAAGATTATATGAGTCAGGCAAAATAACCTATATGCGTACTGATTCTTTTAATTTATCTGATGAAGCATTAAAAAGTGCTAAGCAAGCTATTGTTAAAAATTATGGTGCGGATTACTCAAATACTAGACGTTATAAAACTAAAAATGCAGGCGCTCAAGAAGCCCATGAAGCAATTAGACCAACTAACTTCATTGACCAAAACGTAACAGGGGAAACTAACCAACAACGCCTTTATCAACTAATTTGGCGTCGTGCTATTGCCTCACAAATGGCCGAGGCACAACTACAAAGAACAACTGTAGCTGTAGATATTTCTACCCTTCCTGCCGATAAATTAATTGCCAAAGGAGAAGTTGTTGTTTTTGATGGCTTCTTAAAAGTATATAACCTAGATGGCAAAAGTGAAGACGGTTTATTACCACCAATGACCATAGGGCAAAATCTTGCTTTAGGTCAGTTAATTATTAGGCAAAGTTATGCACGCCCTCCTGCTAGGTACAATGAAGCCAGTTTAGTTCGTACTTTAGAAGAAATGGGCATTGGTCGCCCATCAACCTATGCACCAACTATTGACACAGTACAAAACAGAGGCTATGTAGTAAAAGAAGATAGAGAAGGTACGCCGCGTGAATATAGGCAGCTAGAATTAAATAAAGAAGGTTTAAGCGCTAAAACCCTTAGTGAAAATGCAGGTTCTGAAAAAAATAAATTATTCCCAACCGATATTGCAGGCATAGTAAATGATTTTTTAGTAAAACATTTTGGCGAAGTTTTAGACTTTAAATTTACTGCTAATGTAGAAACTCAATTTGATATTATTGCCGAAGGTAAAGAATCGTGGCAAGGGATGCTAGATAAATTCTATAGCCAATTTCACCCAAAAGTATTAGCGGCGGCTGATGTTTCTCGTGAAGAAGCAGGGCAATCTCGCCTATTAGGTAACGACCCAAAAACGGGTAAACCTATGTTTGTAAAAATTGGTAGATACGGCCCTTATGTGCAATTAGGTGATGGAGAAAATGAAGAAAAGCCTATTTTTGCCAGCCTAGTGCCAGGGCAAAAAATGGATCTTTTAAAGTTAGAAGACGCCACAGAATTATTTAAATTACCAAGAAATGTAGGCGAAATGCCAGAAAGCTTTTCTGCTAGCGCAGTAGATGGCACTATTTTTAAAGTAGAAAAGGGGCAAGAATTAATTGCCAAACAAGGACCTTTTGGACCTTATTTAGAATATGGCACTAAAATGTACGCTCCAATAAAAGGCTTTAGCCCTTTAGATATTACCCTAGAAGAGGCTGCCGCTTTAGTGCAAATTAAAATAACAGCAGAAGCCGAAAAAATAATAAGGGTGTTTAAAGGTACAGATGTAAAAATATTAAAAGGGCGTTGGGGACCTTATATTACCGATATAACCACTAAAAAGAATGCCAAAATAGCTAAAAATGAAGACGCTTTAGAATTAACTTTTGAAGAATGTGTAAAGCGTTTAGATGAAGCCCCAGAACCTAAAAAGCGTGG
>CAZJWQ010000157.1:0-3692 GCA_964549645.1 uncultured Piscirickettsiaceae bacterium
TATAAAAAACATAGCTAATTGATATAAGGCTTCAGTATCATTTTCATCATCTTTTAAGCTTTTTTGGATTGCTTTAATACCCTCTGTTTTAGCAAGTATTTGAGAGCATTCAAGTAAATATAATATATATTTACCTTCGTTAGATTCTTTTACAGAATCTGATAATTGGTTAATTAACTCTTGTGCTTTTTCTGCTTGCGATGTTTGAAAGTATATTTTTACTAAATCTAGGTATATTTTAAAATTATCAGTATTTATTGCTGATGCTTGTTGTAAAAGTTCTAATGCTGTATTTGCTTCGCCATCATTAAATGCTTGTAAGGCTTGTATTCTTAGTTGTTCAGCCTGTTCTATTTTTTCTTGTTTTTCCATTAACTCGTCTCTTTTAGAGACCTTTACGCGAGTTAATCGCGAAGTAAAAATGAGATAGATTTTGACCTGTTTTGTTTAAAAAAATAAGCGTAATAGCTAGCTATTGCGTGTTTTTTTAGGCAAAAGAGGGTGAAATATAGCCATTTTTAGTCGTGATTAATCTCGTGCAAAGGTTTCTTTTAGTTGATATATTAGCTCTAAAGCTTGTTTTGGGGTTAATTCATCAGGTACTATATTTTCAATAGTTTGTTTTAATTCATCTAACATAGGGTCGCTATAGCTAAACATATCAGTTTGTATCTGTTCTGTTTCTTTAGGGTTATTACTAGAACTTTCTAACCTTTTTAAATGTAATTTTGCTTGTGTTACTACGCTTTTAGGTACTCCTGCTAAAGACGCAACTTGTAAGCCGTAACTTTGTGAAGCAGAACCTTCTTGTACTTTATGTAAAAATACAATTTTATCTTTATGCTCTATGGCACTTAAATGGATATTAATAGTATTTTTATATTGGTTAGTTAAGCTAGTAAGTTCAAAATAATGGGTGGCAAATAAACAATAGGCTTTAATTTGTTCTGCCATTTGCTCGGCTATTGCCCAAGCTAGTGATAGACCGTCAAAGGTAGAAGTACCACGACCGACTTCGTCCATTAAAATTAATGATTGTTGGGTTGCATGGTGCAAAATATTAGCCGTTTCGGTCATTTCTACCATAAAGGTTGAACGCCCAGAGGTTAAGTCATCAGATGCCCCAATGCGTGTAAATATTCTATCTACACTACCAATAATAGCACTTTGTGCAGGTACATAAGAACCTATATGAGCCATAATAACAATTAATGCAGTTTGACGCATAAAGGTAGATTTACCACCCATGTTAGGGCCGGTAATTATTTGTAGTTGTCGCTGTTTATTAAAGCAAACATCATTAGCTATAAATGCTTGTTGTGATACTGCTTCAACAGTTAAATGCCTGCCTTGTTTAATTTCAATTTGTGTCTTTTTTGTTAGTTGCGGTCTAGTTAAATTTAATACAATAGCTTGGTTAGCTAAATTAACTAATACATCAATTTCTGCCATAGTGGTTGCGGTTTGTTGCATTGCTTTTAGGTGTTGATTTAGCTGTTCGAGTAATTGCTGATACAATTCTTTTTCACGGGCTAAAGATTTTTCATTAGCACTTAATACCTTGTCTTCAAAAGTTTTTAGTTCGGGGGTTATATATCTTTCTTGCCCCTTTAAGGTTTGTCGGCGTTGATAGTCTAGTGGCACTTTCTCTGTTTGTAACTTACTTACTTCAATATAATAGCCATGTACACGATTGTAACCAACTTTTAAGGTGCTGATACCTGTACGCTCTTTTTCTCTTTTTTCTAGTGCTAATAAATAACCGCCAGCTTCATTTTTTAAATTACGTAATTCATCTAAAGAGTCATCATAACCTTCTGCAAAAACTCCGCCATCTCTAATTAACATTGGTGGGGCTTCTACAATGGCATTTTGTAATTGCATAGCCAGTTTAGAGTGTGTTGCCAGTTGCTTGGCTAAAGATTGCCACTTTTTATTCTTTAATTTAGCCAATTGTGTTTGTAGTTTAGGGCATTGATTTAATGAGCGGCTAAGTTGTAATAAATCTCTAGGGCGAGCGGAATATAAAGCAACTCGGCTTAAAATTCGTTCTAAATCTCCAATAGGCTTTAGTGCCGTTTGAAAACCCTCAACAGCATGGGCGTTTATACAGGCTTCAATAGCATCTAAACGTAAATTAAGCGTATTTATATTACGCAAAGGTTGGTTAAGCCAACGCTTTAATAAACGCCCCCCCATAGCTGTAGTAGTGTTATCTAAGATGGCAAATAAAGTGTTACTTTCGCCGCCATTAAGGTTAGTATCTAGCTCTAAATTACGCCTGCTAATGGCATCTAGCATTAAATTATCATCTATTTGATAGGTATGTAAACTAAATACATGCTCTAAATTGTTTTGTAACATGGCTTGAGCATAGTGGATAATAACTCCAGCTGCCATTATTATATTTGGCTTATCTTCACAACCAAAGGCAACTAAATCTTGCGTACCAAATAATTTAGTTAGGCGCGTTTTGCAAGCATCAACATCAAAATGCCAAGATGGGTATGCCACCCCACCTAATTTTTTAATGGTTTTTGTTAAATTTTGTATAAAAACATTTTCATCGGCAAATAATATTTCTGCAGGTTTTAAACGCTCAAACTCTGCCAATAATTGTTGCTCATCTGCTAACCATGTAGCTTCAAACCTACCACCTGCAACCCCAATAGTTGCTAAACCAAAACCATCACCATTAGAACTTACTGCCGCTAATAATTTTTCTTGTTTATCGTCTAATAAAGCGTCTTCAACAATAGTACCGGGGGTTATAACCCTAACCACTCTTCTTGCTACCGGCCCTTTAGAGGTAGCGGGGTCTCCAACCTGTTCACAAATTGCAATAGATAAACCTAGTTTAACTAATTTTGCTAAATAACCATCTACCGCATGGTAAGGAATACCTGCCATAGGTATCGCATTACCACCTTTTTTGCCCCTAGCTGTTAAAGTTATGCCCAATAGTTGCGAAGCTTGTACTGCATCATCAAGAAATAGCTCATAAAAATCTCCCATACGATAAAATAATAAATGATTAGGGTGCTCTGCCTTAATCTTTAAAAATTGCACCATCATTGGGGTGTGTTTTACCGGTTGTGGTGTTGCTTTATCTTTGGTCATAAGTATATTTTTATATAAATTTAGGGGTTAATAATTGAGTATTATAAAGTTAAAAAGTGCTGTTACTATATTATCTAAACAGTTAATTAAAAAAAAATTAATTATAAGCACTGCAGAATCTTGTACAGGGGGGATGATAGCACAATACTTAACAGATTTATCAGGCAGCTCTGCATGGTTTGACCGTGGTTTTGTCACTTATAGCAATCAGGCAAAACAAGAAATGCTTAATGTTCCATGTGAAACAATAGCCAACAATGGGGCAGTAAGTGAAGCTACAGTTATTGCAATGGCAGAAGGGGCATTAAAAAACTCTAATGCCAATATAAGCATAGCCTGTAGCGGTATAGCAGGCCCCACAGGTGGCACAATAGAAAAGCCAGTTGGCACGGTTTGGGTGGCTTGGGCTTATGCTAACCAAGTTACTAAAACTAAGCGTTTTCAATTTAAAGGTAATAGACAGGTAATAAGGCAAAACTGTACCTTGGAAGCAATTAAAGGAGTTTTCGGCTCACTGTAATCATCCTGTTTCTTTAAAAACCTCTTAATTAAAAGAGGGCATTACTACTTTG
>CAZJWQ010000158.1:0-3690 GCA_964549645.1 uncultured Piscirickettsiaceae bacterium
GCTCTAGGGTCTAAAACTCTTTGTATACGGTCGGCAAATAAATTAGCCGCTAATAATAATACAAACATAAAAAAGAATGCGGCTAGTAGTGACCACCATACTATAGGTTCTCTAGCCATTTCTAGCCTTGCTTGGTTAATCATATTACCCCAACTATTCATAGTAGGGTCAACCCCTACCCCTACATATGATAACACTGCTTCTGCTAGTATAAAACCACTAAAGTCTAATGCTATGGTTATTAAGATTATGTGTGATAAATTTGGGGTAATATGTTTAGTTATAATTTTAAATTTACTAACTCCAAAAGCCTTAGCTGCACTTACATATTCTATTTGGCTAATTTTTAAAGTTTCTGCTCTTAATAATCTACATAGCCCTGTCCAACTAGTTAAACCTAAAATAAGCACTAAAAATAGTAATCTCATATCAGCTCTTTCTTCTGTTGTACCAAACCAATCTGGGTTATTACCCATCATAGTGTGCATAACTAATACCGCAGAAGCTATTAATAAAACCCCTGGTATTGAATTTAAAGTGGTGTATATATATTGAATAACATCATCAACCCAACCTTTAAATAACCCTGCACTTATGCCTAATATTAGAGCTAAAGGTAAGGCTAATAAAGTTGATAATACGCCAATTAAGATACCGGTTCTAATTGCTTTAATTGCAGAATATAAAACGCTTTGCCCTACTTTATCTGTACCCATTACATGGTAAAAATTACTTAAATGGTACAACCATACTGAAAATACAATCACCAAAAATATGGTTATATAAGCACTTAACCATGGCAGATTAGCTTTTGATTTTATAACCAATAAAGTCATAGCACTAAATGAAAGATTATATTTTCTTTTTAAAAAACTTAAATGAGCTATTAATAAAACACTAGTAATAATAGTAGCCATAAAAACTGCATATAGGCTTTCTGTAAGAATAGATATTTCGCTGTTGACATGCACTAAAGGTAAATTAACTTGGCTAGATATACCTGTGACAGATATAATTAATGATTTATTGTGCTCTACAATAGCAAAAGGTGCAGAATAAGTACGTTCTGTAGCTACCACCAAATGATTTAAAATAATATCTAAAATGGTTTTTATATCGCCATTATTAAACACAATTTGTACCGAATCTAACAAGGCAATAATAAAGTAATAACTTAAAATTATTGTAGATATCATAGCTATTTTAGATTTAAAAAATAAAATAAATTTTTGTTTTATTTGTGGTGAGCTTGCTATAGATTTACCCCATATAATAAGCAATGCTACAAAAACCCAAACCATCATATCTGTCCAAAGTAAAGAAATAGCCATTAATTTAGCCTTACTCTTGGGTCAAAAAACGTATAAGAAATATCAGTTAAAACCAACCCTAATATATATAAAACAGAACCTAAAAAAACCATCGCTTTTACTATTGAAAAATCTTGCGAGGCAATCGCATCAATAGTGTAACTACCCAAGCCTGGTATACTAAAAAATGATTCCATAATTAAAGAACCCATAAATAAGCTAGGTATAATAACCACTACACCTGTTAATATTGGCAACATACCATTTTGTAAAACATGCCCAAATAATATTTTTATTTCGGTTAAGCCTTTAGCCTTTGCTGTGCGTATATAATCTTGGCTTATTTCTTCTAAAAATATACTTCTATACCACCTTATACCTGCTCCTAAACCCGCAAAAACACCTATTAATACAGGTAAAATTAAAAACTTTATACCCTCCCAGCCAGAAGTAAAGCCAGATATGGGCACCCAGTGTAAAACTTTACTAAACAAAAGTTGCCCAGCAATTATATAAAACAAACTAGAAACAGACATAATGCCAACTGCAATCATCATCACCACAGAATCTAAAACTGTACCTCTAAATAATACAATTAATAATGCTAATGAAATAGTTGTAACTAAACCAATAATAAAAGTGGGCAAGGCAATAGATAAACTAGGGCCTATCTTATCTAGAATATCAGTTGAAATTTTTCTACCTGCATCAGAATCACCAAAATCAAACATAAATAATTTAATAGATTCTTGCACAAAAAGCGTATCGGTAACTATAGAAAACACCCCTTCTGCCCTATTTTCAGCATCTAAATTTAAAAATAGTGGCTTATCATAACCATGTTCTTGCTTCCATTGGGCAATTACCTCTGGGTTTACTTGCTTAGCTCCTAATTGTGCTTTTGCCATATCTTCTGGAGTATTAACTATAAAAAACAATGCAAAAGTAATAAAATTAACCCCAATTAAAATTGGTATGGCAAATAAAATTCTTCTAATAATATAAGCAAACATTAGAGGATTCCATTAAGTTATTACTGCCTGTTGTTTTTTACGATAAGCCCTTATTAAAGGGTAAACTGATAAAACTATAATTATAAGAAATAGCCAAAGAGGCCAAGTTATTGGTTTATTCCATGCTAATACAGCTTGCATTCTTGCTTCTGGGTCTATTTTACGATATTTAAGGGTATTATTAGCTAAAGGGTTTGCCCATACATTGCCATACCAACTATGTTTTAAAGCCAAACTTTTTGGGTAAAAACCAAAAGCCCAAGGCGAATCTTTTCTAACAATATCAACCATTTCATTAATTAACTCTTGCCTTGCTGGTGAATTTGCCATTCTTTTAACTTTTTTAAATATAGCATTAAATTCAGCATTATCATAATTTGCCCCGTTAACCCCAGAACCATCAGTATGCATTACTGCATTTTCACCTGCCAGTAAGAACAAAAAGTTTTCAGGGTCTGGGTAATCTGCACCCCACCCCCAAGTAAACATTTGTGTTTGTGAAGTTCTTACTTTATCTTGAAAACGATTGCCATCAGTTGCTCTAATAATAAGCTCTATATTTAATTTTGCAAATTGCTTTCTGTACCAGTTTAAAGTAGCTTTACTATCAGGGCCTGTTAAAGCAGTATCAAAATTTAAAACTAGTTGGTTACCATATTTGTCTCTACCATCTTTAAAGCCTGCTTCTGCCAATAATTGCTTTGCTACTTCTATAGATTTTCTTTGTATATGATTATTTTTCCAAACATGAGTATAAGGGTTCATACCCTTTTTACCTGGTAAATTACCAAAAATACCTTGCGGGATGGGGCTATGAGCTACCACGCCTCTGCCATTTAAAAAAATAGATATAAATTCTTCATAATTAATTGCAATACTAATAGCCTGCCTTAATTTTTGTTGCTGTGGGCTATAGCCACCCACAACAGGGTCTGCCATATTAAAAGCAAAATAAAATATTGTAGGTCTTACTACACTAATGAATTCTATATTTTTTTCTAACATTTCAGCTGTTAAACTCATTTCGCCAGCTTGCATAGAGATAGCTTGGTCAAAACTATCGGAAGACACCCCTGAAATATCATAAAAGCCTTGTAAAAATTTGTTCCACGCAGGTACACTTTCTTTTTCAAGTGTATAAATAGCCTCTTTTAAAAAAGGTAAAGGTTTACCCGCATCATCTAATAAAGACTGGTCTGCATCTGCTGACAAACCGTATGTAGGGAAAAACCATGATTATAATTAGGGTTTCTTACTAACCTAATTTGCCTAGTTGGATTATTCTGTGCCATCATAAATGCACCAGTACCAACAGGGTAAGTTTTTAAAGAAATGTTTTTTTCTGTTAAAACTTGTTGGTTATAAAA
>CAZJWQ010000159.1:0-3641 GCA_964549645.1 uncultured Piscirickettsiaceae bacterium
ACATTATAATAATTTATAACCTATCAAAAATTGAGCCTTGAGATGCACTAAATAATTTTTTATAAAGTCTTGAGGCATAGGTGTTGGTCATACCTGCAATATAGTCAGAAATTACTCTGTATTTGGCTCTTTGTGTTGGTGCGTTAGTAAATTTTTTATAGGTATTTCTTGGTAATAGTTCTTCTGGGTTTGCCCGTAAAGATTTAAATAAATCTAATACTATTAATTGCCCTTTATATTCCATGCCTTTCACTTCTGGCAGGGTTATTACGTGTTCATAAATAAAAGTTTTTAATAATTCTAAAACCTTACCTTCAGCATTACCTAAAACTGCTTGATATCTTAATAGTGGGTGTTCAAATGCAGGGTTTTCTGTTATTTTTACGCTTTCGACCATTATGCCAACCATTTTACTAATGGCATGTTTTCTGCCCCTTGATCTACCGCTAAATAGACGTTCGGTCATTTCATTGCTCCATAACTTATGGGCTTTAAAGATAGGGTTGTTTATTACTTCTGTTTGCCATAAATCTTTTTGTAATAAGCCTATAGCAACTGCATCTTCTAAGTCGTGAATACCATAGGCTATATCATCAGCAACTTCCATAATAGTTGTATCTAATGCTTTATATTGTGTTGTTGCATAACCATCTTTATTAACAGTTAATTGTTTAAATTTTTGTTTATCTTGCGCGCTAAATAAGCTTAGAACCCAATCAAAAATAATGGTTTCTTCAGCATAAATACTTTTAGGAGGGCGCCAGCTTTTGATATTTAAGGTTTTAAAGTCAGTTATATCTTCTTGCTTAATTTTTTGTAAATACTCTGAGTTTAATGCAATAACATCATCATAAATAGCAGGGTATTTTAAAACTCCTAAGGTTGCTCTTCTTGAAAGATCAATGCCATTATTAGCAGTATATTCACCAAGGCGAGCTAGTATCCTTAATGTTTGAGCATTACCTTCAAAGCCACCTTGATTTCTCATCATATAATTTAGAGCAGTTTCTCCACCATGCCCAAAGGGCGGATGCCCTAAATCGTGAGCTAAACAAATTGCTTCTATGAGATAAAATGATGGCAGCCAGTTTAAATATTTTTTATCTTCGCCAACGGTAATTAATTGCTCTACTAGCCCCGAACCAATTTGAGCAACTTCCATAGAATGAGTTAATCTCGTACGGTAAAAATCTGATTCATTTAAGCCAAATATTTGAGTTTTTGCTTGTAATCTTCTAAAAGAGGCGGAATGGATTACCCTTGCTCTATCTCTTTGGTACACAATTCTTTCGGCACGTGGTTCTGCATTAGTTAAGAATTCACTATAGCGTTGTGTCCATTTTAATTCGGGGAAATCTGAGTTATTTTGTAATTGCATGTTTTTCATTTTAATCTTTTTAATTATCAAAAACTATGGTTTTATTGCCATGAATTAATACTCTATCTTCAAGGTGAAACCTTAAGCCTCTTGATAAAGTTGTTTTTTCAATATCTCTACCTAATCTTTTTAAATCTGTAACATCTTTGGCATGATTTACTCTAATTACTTCTTGTTCTATGATTGGCCCAGAATCTAGCTGTTCGGTTACATAATGGCAAGTTGCACCTATAAGTTTAACCCCCCTAGTATGTGCTTGATGATAGGGTTTTGCCCCTATAAATGAGGGTAAAAAACTATGGTGAATATTTATAACTTTACCTGCGTATGTACTACACATATTAGGCGGTAAAATTTGCATATAGCGTGCTAAAACAATTACATCGCTAGAGTATTGTTGTACTATTGTTTCTGCTTGGTTAAAGGCAATGTTTTTATTATCGGCAGGTACCGGAACATAATGAAATGGTACCTTGTACCATTCTACCATTGAGCGCAAATCTTGGTGGTTAGAAATTACGCAAACTATTTGTGCAGGTAAGTCTTGTTCATGCCATCTATATAAAAGGTCAGCTAAACAATGCGACTCTTTACTAGCAAATAAGGCTACTTTTTTTGGTTGATTAGAATCATTTAACTGCCATTGCATATTAAATTCATCAGCAATTAATTGAAATTTAAGTTTAAACTCTTCTAAATCATTATTTAATGAATCGGCTAATATTTCGTGGCGCATAAAAAACCATTTATCAGTCATTTCTGTATGGTGGTTAGCTTCTATAATAGAACCACCTAAATTAGCAATAAAGTTAGCAACTTTTGCTACAATACCAATTCTATCTGGGCAAGAAATTATTAAACGAAATACTCTACTCATGAATTTACCAGTTTGTTTTTTTGACAATCATATCAAACATTCAGCTATATGCCAATTTTCTATTTTTGAATTAGGGCATTAATTTACAAAGGTTTTTATAAATATGAAAATAGTCTCTTTTAATGTAAATAGTGTACGTATGCGTATCCATCAATTAAAGGCATTAACCGAACAAGAAAGCCCTGATATTATTGGCTTACAAGAAACTAAAGCACAAGATCATGACTTCCCTTTGAGTGATTTACAAGAATTAGGCTACAAGGCTATTTTTGCCGGGCAAAAAACCCACTATGGTATTGCTTTATTGTATAAAAATTCAGTTAAATTAAATTCTCACCAAATAGGTTGGGAGAGTGATGATGAGAGTGCGCAAAAACGAATGATTGTTGGCGATTTTGAAGATAGCAAAGGTAATAAGGTTAGGGTGATGAATGGTTATTTTCCGCAGGGAGAAAATCGTAGCCATGCAATAAAATTTCCTGCTAAAGAAAAATTTTATCAAGACTTAATGAATTATTTAAACCATAATTGTAACCCTAAAGACCATATAGTTGTTATGGGGGATTTTAATATATCCTTTGAAGATCAAGATATTGGCATTGGTGAAGCAAACCGTAAAAGATGGTTAAAACAAGGTAAAACAAGCTTTTTACCAGAAGAAAGGCAGTGGATGAAAACCCTACTAGAGTGGGGTTTACAAGATACTTTTAGAACCATTAATCCAACTAATGACAATATTGACAATATTTACAGTTGGTTCGATTATAGATCAAAAGGCTTTAATGATGACCCTAAACGCGGGTTAAGAATTGATACTTTATTAGCTACCAACAGCTTAAATAAAATAGTAGTAAATAGTGAGATAGGCTACTCTATTAGAGCAATGGATAAACCATCAGACCACGCACCAGTGTGGACAACGTTTAATTTGGATTAGGACAGTATAAAGATGACAATAATAACTTGTACAGTACAAAAAACTAAACTATTAACCGAAGATACTATTCTTTTAATGCTACAGCCTCACGTGAATTTTAAATATCAAGCTGGTGATTATTTAATGATGGGTGTTGATTCTGAAGAATTAAAGCCATTTTCTATAGCTTCTATACCTAACCCAGATGGTTTAATTGAGTTGCATATTAGAGATCAAGAAAATACCCCTTTTATGCATAAATTATTTAAAATAAAAGTTGGTACAGAGTTAATTATTACAGGCCCAAACACACAGTATCAATTAGATGCTAAATTAGATAAAAATATTATATTAATTGCCGGCGGTACAGGGTTTGCACCAATGAAAGCTTTACTTGAGCAATTAATAAAAAATAATTTTGTGCATAATATTTATTTTTATTGGGGAGCATCTAAACAACAAGATTTTTA
>CAZJWQ010000160.1:0-3622 GCA_964549645.1 uncultured Piscirickettsiaceae bacterium
AGCCTGATGAAACTAAAACTAGTTCTATGCCATTTTTTTTAAGCTCGACCATTTGCTTAACCCATAATGCCATAGCAGTATGGTTTAAGCCTCGACCATTATTAGTTAGTAAAGCGCTACCAATTTTAATTACCCAACGTTTTGAGTTTTTGATATCTTCACGTCTTTTCATAAATTAGTCTCTTAATAATTTAACCATAATCCTAGAATAGAGAATTAGGCTTTAATCAAAATCTTCATCAACTGATATTTTTTGTAATGTTAATAAATCTGCCTGCTCATTAGCTTGCTTTTGATTTTTTTGTAGTTTTTCAGCAATATCTTTCATTAAAATATCTGTGCCACTACGATTTACTGCTGAAATTTGATAAACAGGCCCTTTCCATGCAAGACGTTCAACTATTTTGTCACATAGCTGTTGGGCATCTTCAGCTAAAAGTAAATCAGTTTTATTTAATACTAACCATCTTTCTTTACCTGCAAGCTCATCACTATATTTTTCTAATTCTTTAGCAATAATGTTAACCGATTCAACTGGATCTACGTCGTCAATAGGTGCAATATCTACTAAATGTAACAGTAAACCAGTACGTGATAAATGCTTTAAAAATTGAATTCCCAGCCCTGCACCTTCTGACGCACCCTCTATTAAACCTGGAATATCAGCAATAACAAAACTTGCTTCTACAGAAATACTAACCACGCCTAAGTTTGGATATAAGGTTGTAAAAGGATAGTTTGCAACCTTTGGTCTAGCTGCTGATACGGCAGTGATTAAACTAGACTTACCTGCATTTGGCATACCTAATAAGCCAACATCTGCCAATAAAGTTAGTTCTAAAGAAAGATTTCTTTCATCACCATCCTCTCCCAAAGTACATTGGCGAGGGGTTCTATTACGGCTGCTTTTAAAATGAATATTACCCAACCCATTTTTACCACCTTGTGATACTAATATTTTTTGCTGATGCTCAATTAAATCACCAATCAATTCTTCAGTATCAATGTCTTTAACTATAGTTCCAACAGGTACAGGTATAATTAAGTCTTCACCTGCTCTACCTGTCTTTTGTTGACCCATACCTGCTTGACCATTTTGTGCTTTATAAGTACGAATAAACCTAAAATCAACTAAAGTATTTAGGTTACGATCAGCTACTAAATAGATGCTACCGCCATTACCGCCGTCACCACCATTTGGACCACCAAAAGGAATATATTTTTCTCGGCGAAAACTAACTACGCCATTACCACCTTTACCTGCGATAACTTGAATATTTGCTTCATCTACAAAGTGCATGAGTTTCTCTTTAGGCTACCTCTAAAAACCTAAGTGTGATTTAGGGAATGCAGAAAATAGTGCATTTTTTACCCAAAAAGGAGGTGAATAGCGTGCTATTGACCGAGTTTTTGGGTGGAAAAGGTGCTGTTTTATGCGTTTCATAAATTATGCTTAGGTTTTTAGAGGTGCCCTTTATTTAAATAAAAACAAAAATGCCCCGACTAAGCGAGGCACTTTTTAACAAGTTAGTTAAGGGGACACTGAATAACCGCGATTGCATTTTAGCCAGTAAAAAACAATTAGCGGTTGTTCAGCGTTTCCTTAAAGTAAGCTTAACTAGTTTGAATGGTCACATAGGTACGTATTGGCTTACCTTTAGTTACAAAAGCAACTTTACCACTTGCTTTGGCAAATAAAGTATCATCTTTACCACGACCAACATTGTCACCTGGGTGGAATTTAGTTCCACGTTGACGAACAATAATACTGCCAGCTAAAACATCTTCGCCACCAAAACGTTTAACACCTAAACGCTTGGCATTAGAATCGCGACCATTTTTTGTACTACCTGCTGCTTTCTTATGAGCCATAGTATAATCTCCAGTTCATTTAACATACTACTCGCTGAGTAGTTGCCCTAATCCGTAAGTATCTAACTTATGAATTAAGGAGTTATAATTTATTTAATTTTAAGCAGTGATTTTCCCAATCTCTACTTCAGTATAGTTTTGTCTATGGCCTTGCTTTGTTTTAGAGCGGTTTTTACGACGACGGAACTTGATAATGGTTACTTTTTTACCACGACCATTAGCAATAACACTTGCTACTACTTTAGCACCTGCAATTAAAGGAGAACCAACTTGAACATCAGCCCCTTCACCTACCATCATAACCTGATCAAACTCTACAGAATCACCAGTATTTGCATCTAATGATTCAATTTTTAAAACTTGACCTTCACGAACTCTATATTGCTTACCACCGGTTTTAATTACTGCGTACATTTTTGAAACTCCCGGTTTCTTTACTTAAGAAGGCATTTAACAACTAACTGCCCCCTTAAAATCTGTGTTTAACTATTAAATGCCGTATAAACGACAACAAGAGCGGAATTATAATTATATTATAGCCAAAGGTCAATCTTATTTTATTAAATGTTAGCCCAAAGTAGTAATGTCCTATTTTGACTAAGAGGTTTTAAAAAAAATAGGATAATTATTATAAGTCATAACAATTGATTTTTTGGACTAAATTATCTAGCATAATCATCGAGCCAGTTTCACTTATGAATTTTTCAGTAGCCTTTATATCATGAACTGCTGTAGCACATAGTTGATTTATCCCAAAATTAAATAACACAGGAGACAAGGGTACACTTGGCCCTAACAGCATATGAAATTTAGCTTTATGAGAGGATTGTAGTATTGACTCTAGGCTTCCATTTGAAAGAGTTTGCCCTGTAATTATTAGTTTATTTGCGTTTGCAAACACTTCATTAGCTTGTGCTATAGGAGTTTGACCTTGCTTTGGTTCTCGTTCAATTACCTTAGCCATAGGTAGTCTTTTTTTCATCTCATTGCCAAAGTCTCCAACCACCACAATGCCATCACCAGGGGGATTTATGCTTGCAAAACCCCATTTTTGATTTTCTTGTAACTTAGTTTCTTGTGGGCGATTACAAAAAGCATTAATTGCCGCTAATCCAATCGATCGAGATAGCTCATCGCATGAATAAATTAGCTTTGATAAAGACTTAAGGCTTTCTTTTTTAAAGCCATTTTCAGGTCTTATAGTTCTTGCTCCCTGCGTCCCACGCGAGGGGCTGCGAGCTATTCCACAATAGTCTCCAGCTTGAACCATGCTCCAGTTTAAGCCAACTATAACTTTGTTTATACCAATATCAACATCAATACTTTCAACCAAAGACCTTTCAATCTTTCCACCACCTAATGCACTTAATATAGAAAAAGCGTCTGGTAAAATGGCATTGTATTTTTGTGCTTCACTTTGACTTTCACATACAACTATAAATGCACTAACTTTACCAATTTTCGCTATTTGTGAGGTATTGACTATCGACATATCAACCTTGCTATCAAATTGGTTTGGTTTTTCAAGCAAAGCAATTTGCCAACCACATTTCAACAATTGTTTAATTTCAAAATTAAATTTATTGTTTAAATCACTATCATAAACTGCAACATATACATAGCCTGATAACTCTTTTTTATTTGTCATTTTCATATCCAATTTTTTATAAAGATTATGAACTTATAATTTCTGTTAGCCTATTTTAATTTGATATTATTTGTTGTTACTAAACAATAATAGCATGTCTTA
>CAZJWQ010000161.1:0-3619 GCA_964549645.1 uncultured Piscirickettsiaceae bacterium
CCTTCCGAAGTTTTAATAGGAAAAAAGTTTAGGGTAGGCTATAATGCATGAGTAATAAAAACAACAACTTATTCCTTAATCCAATTGCATTGCCCCCTCCCCTATTTTTACCAATAACGGCAATTAATTTAAAAATAAATAAAGAACAATATCTTCACTTAAAAATAAAGACAGCATAAAAAGGTTTGTACTTATGGAACAACAATTTAGGAAGTGGTTGCCCAATCAAATAACACAGCAAGGAAATCATTTTTCTGAACCACAGATAAGTAATTTAATTCAAGATCTAAATAAAACTATCCCAAGTTGGGATGAAGTTGAGACTTCAAATAGTTTGTTTGAGATTACAAGTTTTGATGTTATAAATCGCTTACATCAAAGGTGTCTTAATGGTGCTGATTTAAGGAAATTAAGCAGAGCCGTTGGGAATGGCAGACCCAGCAATGCACTAAAAAGGTATGCAGAATTTCTTCAACAAGTACCCGAAATAGAACAAAATAGTTTAAATAATGAAGCTACAAGCAATGCTATCAATATATCATTAAACCAAATTCTTTACGGACCACCAGGAACAGGTAAAACTTATTCTACGGTCGCTAAAGCACTGGATATTTTAAATGCCACCCTAGAGCAAAAAGAAAGTATTAAAAGCATTGGAGCATTAAAAGAAGAGTTTGGCTCACAAGTTGAATTTGTTACCTTTCACCAAAGTTTTAGCTATGAAGATTTTGTTGAGGGATTAAAAGCTGATAGTGATGACGATGGCAATATTAACTATTCTGTAGAAGATGGTGTTTTTAAAGAAATTTGTAATAACGCATCCTCAATAGCCGAAGGTATTACTAATAATATTTCTTTAGAAGGTAAAACGATTTGGAAAATGTCATTAGGAAGAGCAAATAGCAAGTGGGCAAAAATATTTTTTGATGAAGCAAAAGAAACGAACTCTCTTGTTTTAGGTTATGGTGATGATTATGATTTTTCAGAATGTTCAAATTACCAAGAAATTTATGAAAGAGTGAAAGATGGCAGAGAATCCGAATCCGAAGCAGTGCCTGTTGATAGATTTAAGAATAAGATAAAAATAGGTGATATTGTCATTATTAGTGATGGTAATGATAAGTTTAAGGCGGTAACGGAAATAACGGGTGATTATTATTTTGATAAAGATTCAGAAAACCCACAGAAAAGAAAAATAAAATGGTTAAAAATACTTTCACATTCAAAACCAACCCTAGATATTAGTGAAAAAAACTTTACCCAAGCAACGATTAATAAACCTCAACATATTAAAAAAGAAGAATTAGAAAAGCTGTTAATGGTGGATAGTGTAAAAGAGAAAACGCAACAAAAACCCCATATTTTAATCATCGATGAAATAAACCGTGGCAATATTTCGCGAATTTTTGGCGAGCTGATTACCTTAATTGAACCGTCTAAACGAGCAGGCGAACAAGAAGAAATAGCCCTGCAATTACCCTATTCTAAAAAACCATTTTCAGTGCCAAACAATGTTTATATTATCGGCACAATGAATACCGCCGATAGGTCATTAACCATGATGGATACCGCATTGCGTCGCCGTTTTGATTTTGAAGAAATGTTGCCCAATATTAAGTTGGTTTCTAAAAATTGTGACGGTATTAATCTACGAAAAATGTTAAAAACAATTAATCAACGAATTGAAGTTTTGTACGACAGAGAGCATACCATTGGGCATGCGTTTTTGATGAAAGTATTAAACCTAACAGATTTAAGAAATGCATTTAAAAACAAAATTATTCCTTTGTTGGAAGAGTATTTTTATGATGATTTTGAAAAAATTAAATTAGTTTTAAATGACAAAGATGGTAATTTTTATAAAAAAATGGAACAAGATGATAGCCTGTTTTATAATTCGGAATTAGTCATTAAAAAGACTATTTATAAAAAACAAGATGTGGATTTGATAGAAAAAGACTTTTTTAAGGCTATTTATGAAAATTAAGCCTAACTTTACAATTATAGCGGGAGTAAATGGTTCTGGAAAAACAACTTTTGCATTAGACTACTATAAAAATAAAAAAGTTTCTTTTATTAATGCTGATTTAATTGCAACAGGATTATCTCCTAACAACCCAGATTTATCTCAATTTACAGCAGGTCGATTAATGTTGTTAGAGATTGAAAATTGTATAAAAAACAGAGCTGATTTTGTGGTGGAAACAACCTTAGCTAGCAAAAATTATTTAAAAGTCATTCAACGACTAAAAAAAGATGGTTGGCAGATTGATATGGTGTACTTGTTCTTGCCTAGTGTGGATTTATCAATTAAACGGGTTGCTGAACGCGTAGAAAGTGGCGGGCATAATATTAGGTTAAGTGATATAAAAAGGCGGTATGATCGTAGCCTTATACATTTATCTAATACATATTTTGATGTTGTCAATAATTTATTTTGTTTAGATAATGAAAATAAAAGCACCATGATTTTTAAAAAAACGGAAGGTAAGTTGACTATTTATAATAAAGAAATTTATGAAAATATTTTGGAGTATAAGAATGCTTAATGAAAAAAAAATTTTGGCGTCAATGAAAAAGAGTGTAAATAAAGCTTTAGCAATTAAAAAAGCACTAGGGCACTATGCTGTTGTTTGGGATAGAGATTTGAAAAAAGTCGTTAGGATTGAAGCGGATAAACTACCAGAATATCAGTATAAGAATAAATGAATCAAGCTCTTTGCATTCATGAATGGAGTTATATTCATAAATCAAAATTAAGCGCCACTGCGTGGAATGAGTTAGCAAACTTAGCCGATTCTAGTGACAAAAACTTTCAGTTTTTACGCTTTAAAAATTCTTCGACCTTGCAGGTTAAAGGGTTTGTTGGGGTGATTTCTACGGCATGTGGTTCGCAAATTGAAATCTTACCAAAGACGGAAAGAAATACGGGTTGGCAACGGCAAAAAAAGCCGTAAAATTTTGACTCAAATGCTAAAAGTAGTGTATGACTTACCTTTTATTGAAACCACTGAAGCTAATTTACAATTAAAAAATAAACCGCTTCATGAATTGCTAATTACTTGGTTTTTAACCTGTGTTGATGAGATTGTAAAAAAAGGTATTCGTCGAGATTATTTGCGAATTTCTGCACAAGAGAAATTTTTAAAGGGAAGTTTGCAAGTTCATAAACAGTTAAATAAACCTGCACACAAACAACATTTATTCCACATTGAATATGATGAGTTTAGTGCAAATCGTGCTGAAAATCGGTTATTGCATTCAGCATTGGTGCAGGTGTTGCGCTGGAGTAAGGATAGCCAAAACCAACAAAAATCTAGGCATTTTTTAACTTTTTTTGATAATGTTCCTTTATCTTTAAACTTTAAGGAAGATTTTAATAGTTGGTCAACAGCAAGAGACATGGCTTATTATCAAGCGGTTTTACCTTGGTTGAGATTAATTTTAAATCAACAGTCTCCTTATACCTTGAAAGATATTAACAAAGGTATTTCATTTTTAATTCCGAT
Organism: uncultured Piscirickettsiaceae bacterium; assembly: GCA_964549645.1. Lineage (GTDB taxonomy): Bacteria > Pseudomonadota > Gammaproteobacteria > Thiomicrospirales > Thiomicrospiraceae > Hydrogenovibrio. The sequence goes on from CAZJWQ010000161.1 coordinate 3,510, forward strand.
GGAAAAACTGTTTGAAAAGTATGTTGCTAAAATTTTGAAAAGTAATTTACCAAAAGGCTATAAATTAACAGTGCAAAGCCCTAAAAGATATTTAACAGAAAATGCATTTC
>CAZJWQ010000162.1:0-3506 GCA_964549645.1 uncultured Piscirickettsiaceae bacterium
ATTGTAGTATTTTATTTATAAATTCAAATTTATTGATAGGCGTATAATCTTACCTAAATCCTGCAAGTGGTTGTGCATATATGGCGTAAGATATTGATTTGTAGAGCAATTTTTATTCGAGTGGAATACTTATTGATATTCCCGAAGAATTAAAATTTGCTATACGAATTAATAGCTTACGTCAGATGTGTGCAAGCACTTGCAGGATTTAGGTCTTAGTTTAATATTAAATATATTAAAAAAATATCCTGCAGATTGAAGGTTAACTATGGGATAATCAACACATAAAATAATATATTTGTACAATTTTAAATTTTGTCAGAGGAGACATTAATGCCTGAATATCTTTCAAGAACCAGTACCCATGGCAGAAATATGGCAGGGGCAAGAGCTTTATGGCGTGCAACAGGAATGGAAACAGAAGATTTTGGTAAGCCAATAATTGCGGTTTCAAATTCATTTACGCAGTTTGTACCTGGTCATGTACATTTAAAAGACATGGGGCAAATGGTTGCTCGCGTTATTGAAAAAGCAGGTGGGGTGGCTAAAGAATTTAATACTATAGCGGTTGATGATGGTATTGCTATGGGGCATGATGGCATGCTGTATTCTTTACCATCTAGAGACTTAATTGCCGACTCCGTTGAATATATGGTTAATGCTCATTGTGCAGATGCTTTAATTTGTATATCTAATTGTGACAAAATAACTCCGGGAATGATGATGGCTGCGATGCGTCTTAATATCCCAACAATCTTTGTAACAGGCGGGCCAATGGAATCTGGCAAAACTGTTTTAGGTGGTATAGAGATAAAATTAGATTTGGTTGATGCAATGGTTATGGCAGCAGATGATGCCTATACCGATCAAGAAGTAGAAGATGTTGAAATTTCTGCCTGCCCAACTTGTGGCTCTTGTTCTGGTATGTTTACCGCAAACTCAATGAACTGTTTAGCAGAAGCTTTAGGTATGGCGTTGCCTGGTAATGGCTCAGCATTAGCTACTCATTCAGATAGAAAAAAATTATTTGATGACGGTGCAAAAAGAATAGTTGAAATTACCAAAAGATATTATGAGCAAGATGATTATTCCGTATTGCCACGTTCAATAGCAACCAGAAAAGCCTTTGAAAATGCCATGGCAGTTGATGTGGCTATGGGTGGTTCTACTAATACAGTGTTACATTTGTTAGCAATTGCTCATGAAGCAAAAGTTAAATTTAATATGGCTGATATGGATGTTGTTTCAAGAAAAGTACCTTGTTTAGCTAAAATAGCACCAAACTCTAAAGATTATTACATGGAAGATGTGCATAGAGCTGGCGGTATTATGCGTATTATGGGTGAATTAAATAGAGCAGGTTTAATTCATACTGATGTCGGTACAGTTTATTCTGACACTATGGGTGAAGCTTTAGCTAAATGGGATATAGCTGTAACAACAGATGAAGAAGTAAAAACTTTTTTTAGAGCAGCCCCTGGTAATGTAAGAACTATAGAAGCATTTAGCCAATCTAAACGTTGGAAAACTCTAGACTTAGATGCTAAAACAGGTTGCATAAGAAGTGTGGAACATGCTTATACCAAAGAGGGTGGTATCGCAATACTTTATGGTAATATTGCTTTAGAAGGTAGTATTATAAAAACAGCAGGTATTGATGAAAAATTATTTACCTTTACTGGGCCTGTAAAAATTTATGAAAGCCAAGATACAGCAGTAGCAAGCATTTTAAATGCTGAAGTTAAACCAGGTGATGTGTTATTAATTAGGTATGAAGGGCCAAGAGGCGGTCCGGGTATGCAAGAAATGCTATACCCAACTAGTTATTTAAAATCAAAAGGTTTAGGTGAGGTGTGTGCATTAATTACCGATGGGCGTTTTTCTGGAGGTACCTCAGGGTTATCTATAGGGCATGCTTCGCCAGAAGCTGCAGAAGGTGGTAATATAGCTTTAGTAGAAGAGGGCGATATTATTGAAATAGATATTCCAAAACGAACCATTAATGTAAAGTTAACAGATAAACAGTTAGATGAAAGAAGGCAAGCAATGTTAGCCAAAGGTAATGACGCTTGGAAGCCTGTAGAAAATAGACCTAGAAAAATAAGCCCAGCTTTAAGAGCATATGCAGCTATGGCAACTAGTGCTGCTTATGGTGGGGTTAGAGATGTTTCTCGAATAGAAAAGTAATTCCATTCTCTATTCGGGGATTAGGGTTGTAGAAGAGCTTTGCATAATTCAATGACGGGTTATAATTTACCTCACCATGAATTATGTAAAGACCCCTTGTGTTTTTAATGTAGTTACTAATGAGGATAAAACTATGTTTGCAAATGAGCTTAATCAACAACAAAAACAAGCAGTCTTTGATTTAGCAGTTAATTTAGCTAATGCTGATAATGACCTTTCAGAAGGAGAGATTGAATACCTTAAAAATTTTAGTTCTACCTTTGATATTGTTTATGATTTGGACAAAGAATCTATGAATATTGATAATACATTAGTTGTTTTTTCTGATCGCAAAAGTAAAATTATTTTGTTACAACAGTTAATGAAAATTTCATATAAAGATGGTCATTTTGATAAAAAAGAACAAGATAAAGTTTTTATGATTGCCCAAAAAATAGGTTTAAATAATCCAGAATTAATCTTAAGAATTGAAAGATGGGTTAGAAGTGGAATTGACTGGGAATATGAAGGAGCGCAAATTTTAGAAGATGGTGTTTGATTGTAGCACACGGTTAAAAGTGTGCTATTGTATTATGAGTTTCTACTCTCTATAACCAGGCCCATCAATTACAAGGCCATTAGACATAAAGGCTTGAAAAAACTCTAAGTTTCTATAGGTTTCTGATTGAGCTTTAAAGCTTTTTACTCTAATATTATCATTACATCCACCAAAACGACGGTGTAGTGTGCCCATGTTTTGCCATTTTGCTCTAAATACAGGGAAATGAGTAGTATGCCCTAGTAATGGGGACAATAGTTGAGTTCTTACTCTTTTACTTGCGTTATCGGTATGGCATTCCATACAAGATAATTCAAATTGCCCTATAGGTCTAACAAAAAAATCTTGTCCATTTAAAAAAGCTTTTTCAGCTGCATCTGAGGTTATTTGTACATTTATTATTTGCCCACGAGCATTGTAAGCATAAAATGCTGAAAGATAAGCTATATCACCCCTTTTCCATTTAAATTTTTCTAATCCCGCATTAACTCTACATGCATTTATTTGCCCCTCTAGTGTTTCAACTTGGTTGGTTTCGTCATTAAACCTAGGGAATTTAACCCTCACTTTAGTTACATCATCTCCAAAGCATTTATCATATATAGCTTTATCTTTATTGTATAAAGCTTCTCCTGCATCAATGGCGTCTAAGTAGGGTGGAAATTCTTGCACTGCTAACCATTGAGAAAACTTATCTTCTGAGTAAATATAAGCTCCATGCTTATAATCTTCAAATTTAATATCAGGACTTTTTGCTTTAAAAAAGTCAATAAGTTGTTGG
>CAZJWQ010000163.1:0-3469 GCA_964549645.1 uncultured Piscirickettsiaceae bacterium
TTTTTGGAATAAAAATATTTTTTTATTTGGTTGTTTTTTGTAGGGACATTATAGTGGAAGGGCAAGTACCAGTTAAAAGCTGGAAATACTTTCGTGATAAAAATATTGTAAAACAAGACTTAGATTATTCTTGTGGTGCAGCCTCTATTGCAACTATTCTAACTGAATACTATCAACGCCCAACTACTGAAAAAGAGGTTTTATTATTGTTAGTAGAAAAGGCTGGGCAAGATTGGGAGGCTTCTTTTGCTGATATGCAAAAAATATTACCCAGTTTAGGGTTTCGTGGTATAGGTATTGCAGTCTCATGGGAGCAACTAACACAACTAAAAATGCCTGTTTTATTATATGTTAAACAAAGAGAGCAAGGTCATTTTACGGTTATTAGTGGTATAGATAATGATAGTGTAACCTTAGCAGATCCTTCGTTAGGCAATCGGTTTTTAACTAGGGGTCAATTTAAAGAAATATGGCATACCCGTGAGCAAACAGGTTTAGAAGGTAAAATGTTAGCAATTTTGCCATTAGGTAAAAAAACTGATTTACCAACTAATCCCCACTTTTTTAGCAAGCCTTATTTTTCAAGTATCCCCACAAAAATTATTATGGATGATTTATGGCTTAGATAGTCGTTTTTATAACTTATTAATTGGATTTTTATTTTTTACCCCCATAAATACTATGGGTATATAAAAAATAAGGAGTATTTCTATGATGGATAAGTTCACCAGTCATTTTCAAGCAATCTTATCGCAAGCACAATCTATAGCTGTAGGTAATGAGCATCAATTTATTGAGCCATCGCATATTATGCAGGCATTATTAGTTGAAAACTCTCAACTTTTAATCTTAGCTGGGGTTGATACTAATAAATTAAAGCAAGCCTGTATAGAAAAAACTAACTCTTTGCCTACTGTATCTGGTGGCGACGTGCAATTGTCTGAAAATACTAGGCGTATATTAAATGTTATGGATCAAATTTCTCAAAAAAATGGCGATTCTTATATTGCTAGTGAATTATTTTATTTAGCGGCAATAAAATCACAAGATGTATTAAAAGATTTTCTTAAACAAGCTAAGGCAACCGAAAAATCAATTAGTAATGCCATAGAAAAAATAAGAGGCGGGGACTCGGTGCAAAACCAAAATGCCGAAGAAAATAGACAAGCATTAGATAAATATACTATAGATTTAACCGCTCTAGCAGAAAAAGGTAAGCTAGACCCAGTGATAGGTAGGGATGATGAAATACGTCGTTCTATTCAAGTTTTACAACGTCGCTCTAAAAACAACCCTGTTTTAATTGGTGAACCTGGGGTGGGCAAAACAGCCATTGTAGAAGGCTTAGCACAAAGAATTATAAATGGTGAAGTGCCAGAAGGTATAAAAAATAAACGTTTACTTTCCCTTGATTTAGCAGGTTTATTAGCTGGGGCAAAATATCGTGGTGAGTTTGAAGAACGTTTAAAAAACTTATTAAAAGATTTAGAAAAAGAAGAAGGTAATGTAATTTTATTTATTGATGAAATTCATACTTTGGTAGGAGCAGGTAAAACCGAAGGCTCTATGGATGCAGGCAATATGTTAAAACCTGCTTTAGCTAGAGGAGAATTGCATTGTATTGGGGCAACCACTTTAGATGAGTATCGTGGAAATATTGAAAAAGATGCCGCTTTAGAAAGGCGTTTTCAAAAAGTGTTAGTAGAAGAGCCATCAGAAGAAGATACGATTGCAATTTTACGTGGTTTAAAAGAGCGTTATGAAATTCATCACGGTGTAGCTATTACCGACCCTGCTATTATTGCAGCTGCTCATTTATCGCAACGTTATATTACCGACAGAAAATTACCAGATAAAGCTATTGATTTAATTGATGAAGCAGGTTCTCGTATTCGTATGGAAATAGATTCTAAACCTGAAATAATGGATAAATTAGAGAGGCGTTTAATTCAACTAAAAATAGAAAAAGAAGCTTTAAAAAAAGAACAAGATGCAGCTTCAAAAAAACGTTTATTAGATTTAGAAGCCAATATTAATTTGTTAGGAAAAGAGTATGCAGATTTAGAAGAAATTTGGAAAAAAGAAAAAGCTATCTTAGAAGGAGCCAAACAATTTAAAGAGCAGTTAGAGCAAGCTAGAACAAGTTTAGAGGTAGCTAGAAGAGCAGGTGATTTAGCTAAAATGTCTGAATTACAATACGGGTTAATTCCAGAATTAGTAGAAAAAATTAAAATAGTAGAGCAAACTACTGAACAATCGCAAAAAAATGATGGTGAAGTACACCTGTTACGCAACAAAGTTGGTGAAGAAGAAATTGCTGAAGTAGTCGCTAAATGGACAGGTATTCCTGTTGCTAAAATGCTAGAAGGCGATAAAGATAAATTATTGCAAATGGAAAAAACTATAGGCGAGCAAGTAATAGGGCAAAAAGAAGCATTAAAAGCAGTATCTAATGCAATACGTCGTTCAAGAGCAGGTTTATCAGACCCTAATCGCCCCAATGGTTCATTTTTGTTTTTAGGGCCAACAGGGGTAGGAAAAACTGAACTCACTAAAGCTTTAGCAGAGTTTTTATTTGATACTACAGATGCAATAGTACGTTTAGATATGTCAGAATTTATGGAAAAACATTCTGTTGCTCGCTTAATAGGTGCGCCTCCTGGCTATGTAGGCTATGAGCAAGGTGGCTATTTAACCGAGGCAGTACGTCGCAAACCCTATTGTGTTATTTTATTAGATGAAGTAGAAAAAGCCCATCCAGATGTATTTAATATATTATTACAAGTGTTAGATGATGGGCGTTTAACTGATGGGCAAGGGCGTACAGTAAATTTTAAAAATACTGTTATTATTATGACCTCAAATTTAGGTTCACACTTAATTCAAGAACAAGCTGGTAATACTAGTTATGAAATAATGAAAGCTAGTGTAATGGAGCTTGTAGGAACACACTTTCGCCCAGAATTTATAAATAGAATTGATGAAATAACAGTATTTCATCCACTGAATAAACAGCAAATACGTGCTATTGCTAATATTCAACTAGTAGGTTTAGCGGCAAGATTGAGAGAAAAAGATTTACAACTTAATATGGCAACAGAAGTTTTAGATAAAATTGGCGAAGCAGGTTTTGACCCAGTATATGGAGCAAGACCTTTAAAAAGAGCAATTCAGCAAATGATTGAAAACCCATTAGCACAATTAATATTACAAGGTGCTTTTATGCCCAATAGTAAAATTAATGTCTTGTTAAAAGATGGAGAAATATCTTTTGTAGGTGTTAATCCCTAGTTCTATATTCAGGGGCTCCTTAACTCACGATTTTTATTCTTTAAAGCAATTTTTTCATTATGGAGCTTGCTAATTAAAGCGCTCATATTGCCACCGATATGCTCTTCACCACGTTCTTTTGCTAATAATATAGTGTCCCTACTTGTCAAGACCAAATATAGATTTATTTTTATTCCAC
>CAZJWQ010000164.1:0-3456 GCA_964549645.1 uncultured Piscirickettsiaceae bacterium
GGTGAATAGTGTGCTATTGACCGAGTTTTTGGGTGAAAAAGGCGCTGTTTTATGCGTTTCATAAATTGTGCTTAGATTTTTAGAGATGCCCTATTACTATTATAAAATAAGTTAAGCCAATGAATATATTAATTTCTAATGATGATGGTTATGATTCTATAGGGATCAAAACTCTTAAAAAATGCTTACAAGAATTAAAATTTAAACATAAAATAGTGTTAATAGCCCCTGATCGTAACAGAAGTGCCGCTAGCAACTCTTTAACCTTGGTTAACCCTTTAAGAATAAAAACACATGCTAAAGACATGTATAGCGTAAATGGTACACCAACTGATTGTGTCCATTTAGGTATTAATGGGGCTATTGATTTTAAAGCAGATATGGTTATATCAGGTATTAATGACGGGGCAAATTTAGGTGATGATGTTTTATATTCTGGTACTGTTGCCGCCGCTACAGAAGGCAGGTTTTTAGGTAAACCATCTATAGCTATTTCTTTAACAGGCAATAAACATTTTGAAACAGCAGGTTATGTTTTAGCTGATTTTTTAGAAAAGTATTATAAATTAGATTTAGATAAAAATACTATTATCAATATTAATGTACCAGATGTAGCTATCAAAGAATTAAAAGGCATAAAAGTAACTAGGCTTGGGCAACGTAATTGCTCTAAGCCAGTAGTAAAAGATACAGACCCACGAGGTAATGAATTTTATTGGATTGGAGCAGCTGGAGAAGCCGCTGATGCTTCTGAAGGTACAGATTTTTATGCCATTGAACATAATTATGCATCAATAACCCCTTTAAAAGTAGATTTAACTAATTATAAAATGCATCAACAATTAGCAAAATTTTTTGATGAATAATCAATTATTAATACAAACTCTAGTTAATTCTAAAGCTAATTATATAAATAATGCATTTAGTCAAAACCAAGGCGTTGGTATGACTTCGCAAAGAACTAGAAACCGTTTAATTAAACAACTAATTGAGCTAGGTATTGATGATTATGCGGTGCTAAATGCGTTAAAAATAACGCCTAGGCATATGTTTTTAGATGAAGCAATGGCAACCAGAGCCTATGAAAATACTGCATTACCAATAGGATTTAAACAAACTATTTCACAGCCTTTTATAGTTGCAAAAATGTCTGCATGGCTGTTTAAAAACGGCTGTTTAAACAAAGTATTAGAAATAGGCACTGGCTCTGGCTATCAAACATGTATATTATCGCAATTAGCAACCAAAACCTATAGTGTCGAACGAATTCAACCATTATTAAATAAAGCAAAATTAGTTTTAAATAAACTACAAATTACTAATGTTGAATTTTTATTAACCGATGGGCATTGGGGTTGGTCAGAACATGCAAAATATGATGGTATTATTTCAGCAGCATCGCCTGCGAAAGTACCAGAAGCATTAATTGAACAGTTAAATGAAAATGGTCGTTTAGTTATACCAATTGGTAATGAGCAGCAGTTATTATTTGGTTATATAAAAACTGCTACAGGCTATAAAGAAGAATGTTTAGGAGAAGTACTATTTGTACCAATGAAAAAAGGAATGATAGAAGAATGATAAGGAAACCTGTATAAATGAAAATTTTTACATATTTATATGATAAATCATTAATTTGGTCAAGGCACCGCCACGCACCAAAATATTTAGCGGCGATGAGCTTTTCAGAAGCATCATTTTTTCCACTGCCGCCAGATATAATGTTAGCACCTATGTGTTTAGCAAAACCTGAAAGAGCATATAAATTAGCTCTTTTAACAACCATTTTTTCAGTCATGGGTGGTGTATTTGGTTATTTTATTGGTTTTCTTTTATTGGATATGGTATTAGCATTTTTTGAAGCTATTGGCTATACTGATAAATATCTTCAAACAGTTGAATTTTTTTATGAATATGGTTTTTGGGTTATTTTTATTGCAGGCTTTACGCCTATACCCTATAAATTAGTTACTATAGCTGCCGGAGCATCATCTATGGCATTATTGCCATTTATCGCTGCTTCCTTAATAGGCAGGGGGGCGAGATTCTTTTTAGTAGCTTTCTTAATGAAACTAGGTGGTGAGAGATTTGAACCTAAACTTAGAAAGTCAGTAGATACAATAGGTTATGGGGTTATTGTGATTGCACTATTTTATGTTATATATCAGTATGTTGAAACATTACTTTAAGAGCAGCCTTACATTTATATTATTTATTAGCATAATAACGCTATTAAGTTCGTGTGCACCTGCTAAATATAAAGGTTGGTCAGGTGGCGATAAGTTTTTTAAAGATGATATTGATAAAATACCAACAACCAAACCTAAGCCCGAGCCTTCAGTAGTAAAAAAACAATGTTCTCGTTTATACATAGTACAACGTGGCGATACTTTAAGTGGAATTGCTCAAAAATGCTCTATTAAAATGGCAGATTTAGTTGCATTTAATAACTTATCTAAACCATATAGAATATTCCCACGGCAAGAACTTAAGCTTTATTCTCCTAAAAACTTAATAGAAAAAAGACCTATTAAATCTAAAAATAATTTTATATGGCCGTTAAAAAATAGAAGTAATTATAAATTTATTGCAGATATAAAAGGTAAAACATCTCTAATAATAACAGCGCCCAAAGGAACTAGAGTACATGCGGTTGCTAAAGGAGAAGTGGTTTATGCAGGTGAAGGTATTAATCAATTTGGTAAAATGGTAATTTTAAAGCATGCAAATAATTATCTTACCTTATATGCCCATAATGACAAAATAATGGTACAAAAAGGGCAAATAGTTACACAAAATCAAATAATTGCAACCGTAGGTAGTTCAGGTAATGTTATGGAGCCACAATTATTTTTTGAAGTACGGCATAAAGGTAAAAAGGTTGATGCGAAAGCTAATTTTAAATAGCCTAACCCCCGAATAGAAAAATAGGAATAAAAATGAAACAAGAATTTTTAATAAATACAGACAATACTAAGTCACAAAAAAATATAGCTATATTAGTATATATTTTACAAGCAATATCCTTGTTCTTAGTTATTACATTTGTTATTGCTGTAATAATAAATTATGTTAAAAAGAGTGATGCAAAAAATACATGGGTAGAATCACATTTTAGATGGCAAATACGTACTTTTTGGTTTGCTATGTTATGGTTTGCAATTGGCTCTATAACAATGTTTATAGGCATTGGTTTTATAATATTAACTGTAAATATAATTTGGATTATTTACCGTGTTGTAAAGGGTTGGTTTAGGTTAAATGATGGCAAAGAAATGTATTCTTAATTTTTTTATTTAAGGAAATAGAACCATAATTCAAAATTATCATTGGTATTTATAAGTATACTATTGTATAATTATACTCATTCATGTTCTTCATGAATATCCTCCTCGGGTTGTTACTTAATTGTAGTAACCCATTTGAAAGCTCTAGTTGTCCCTAGAGCTTTTTTTT
>CAZJWQ010000165.1:0-3443 GCA_964549645.1 uncultured Piscirickettsiaceae bacterium
GATGCTAATAATGCTATTGTGTTAAAGCAAAATAAAGCTAAACTGCAAATAAATAATTTAGATATATTAGGGATAAATGCATTACAGTTTTTACAGTCTAATAATAAGCAAGAAGTATTTAATATTGTTTTTATTGACCCTCCTTTTAACCAAAATTTAATGCAACCAACTATTGATTTATTGTTTGAAAATAACTGGTTAGCAAATAAATCCTCTATCCTATATTTAGAGCAAGAAAAATCAATTGACTGGCCTATTTTGCCTAGTGGCTGGCAATGTTATCGTGAGAAAACAAGCTCTCAAGTTAGGTTTGGTTTATTTAAGACAGTATTTTAAAATATTGTCCTAAACAAAGTTAAATGTAAAGATACATAATTAGTAGCCGATAACCTTAGTATATTACTTTTTAAGAGTTTAGATTGATGGAAGAATTAACAATATCAAAAGGTTTAAAGTATTTTTTACAACGCCTAGAAACAGCATCTGAGCAAGCAGCATTAAATGCCCAAAAAAATAATTTTATAGATAAAGAAGTACCTTTTTATCAGGTTGAAAAGTTCTCAAGAGCCATAATGACTCAAAATATTTTTATAAGAACTATAGGAATAAATGGCAAGGTAGAATCAACAATTTTAAGTAAAGCAATGTTTAGTATTAGTAAAGTAGTTAGGCTATATTACTCTACAAGCTTAGACCTAAGTAACCAAGGTTATTTACGCTTAAGACCAGATATGCAACAGCAGTTAATTATAATTGAACGTTTACATGGGCTAAATGCCAAGCCAGAGTTACTGTATGCTAATTTAGATGAAATGAATATAATTCGTTTTTTTGCAAATTGGATTTTAAAAAGAATTGATTGGGATAAAACTAAAATTAACCATTTAGAATTATATAACAATATGAAAGAAATAGAAAAAATAGAACATGAAGAGAAAATTGCTCAAGAGTTAGCTAAAATGGAAGATTTACATCTCACATAGATATGAGCTTAATAAGCTCTATCCGTAGCTAAGTCAGCTAGGCTAAGCAAAGCTGACTTAATATCTGATTCAGGTAGTATCTTAATAGCTTGCTTGGCTTTTTTAGCTTCAGTTTTTGCAATATCAATAGTATGTTGTATTGCCCCACTATTTTTAACTATATTTGATACTTCTGCAAGCAATGCAATACCTTCTGTTTCAATAGCTCTTCTTATAATATCTTTTTCTGCATCAGTGCCGTTTTCAAGTACATAGATTAATGGTAAGGTTGGTTTTCCTTCAGCCAAATCATCACCAATATTTTTACCTAACTCCTGCTCATTACCCATGTAGTCAAGGGCATCATCAATTAATTGAAATGCTGCCCCAATATGTATTCCATAGTCTGCAAAAGGTTTTTCTAATTCTGTTTTTTTAGCCAACACAGGGCCCAATAAAGTAGCTGCTTCAAATAATTTAGCTGTTTTACGATGAATGACAGCCATGTATCTTTCGGTAGTTGTGTTGGCATCATGGCAGTTTAAGAGCTGTAAAACTTCGCCTTCAGCAATAACATTAGTTGTTTCAGACATTATTTGCATAATACGCATATTATTTGGTTCAACCATCATTTCAAAAGCTCGAGAATATAAAAAATCTCCTACTAAAACGCTAGCCGCATTACCCCATACTTCATTAGCAGTTTTATTACCGCGTCTTGTGCTAGATTCATCTACTACATCATCATGTAATAAAGTAGAGGTATGGATAAATTCAATAACTGCCGCCATAGTTACGTCATTTTTGCCTTGATAGCCACAAGCCTTAGCACAAAGTAACACTAACAATGGTCGTAAACGTTTGCCACCACTATTAATAATATACTGACCAATTTGGTTAATTAATAACACATCAGAAGAAAGTTTTTGTAAAATTAAGCTATCAGTAGCGTTTATTTTATCTGTAATTAAGTTTTGTATTGCTGTAAGTTTCATTTAAAATGTATTTTCAATATTTGAAAGAGTGGTAAGTTTATTATTAAATTGATTTAGATTCAACCCTAACTCAAAAATAGCTACCTCGTTTCAGTTGCTGGTTGATTGGGTTATGATTTGCTAGCAAAAGATTTAGCTCCTTTACCACCGTTTTACCCTTTTTGCAGGTGCGTTTTAGTGCCACGGTATGCAATTAAAGATAATTCGGCTAAGCCTAATACAAGGACTGAAACAAGGCTGGATAATGCTTATGTTCACTTAATCGCAGCCAAAAACAACATTTGTTCGGTTCTTTTGCTAGCTCGGTTGAGTTTGCCTCCTCTGCTTTGCTGTTGCTTAACTTTTTGGATAGGAATAAAAATAGTGTTCATAAAACTACATATATTGCGGATGCTAAGAAGATGGCTTTATTACCTGATATGAATGATAATGATCTTATGAAATATGTTAAGTATCAGAAAGTTGATAGAGAAAAGGGTGTTGAGTTTTCTACGGCAAGGGTGGCGTGGGATAGTGATACACGAGATGCAGTCATTCATGCTGATATTGATGCGGTAAAAGATCACCCTAATTATGAGGGTGCGAAAAGCGGTAATATTAAGGATGCAGTTTTATTAGCTAAGACTTTTATTGATACAGATAAGCTAAAAAAACATGATTCTCCTATGGTTATTTTGCCGATTACGGCAGAGGAAAAACAAGGTAAGAATGCTATCCCTTTAGGTATGGCACAAATTATTTCAGATCATACTGGTGCGAATGGTTGGCACAGGATAGTTTCACCTGCTACTTTTGAAGGTGATGTGCTTGTTGATGCTTCTTTTTTAGTGCTTGATGACTTTATTGGTATGGGTGGAACGCTTGCTAATGTTCGTTCTTTTCTTTTAAATGCAGGGGCAAAGGTTGCAGGCTATGAGATTTTGACTGGCAAGCAGGAATCAGATATACTATTTTTAAGAAAAGAAACACTTAAGCAGTTAAGGGCAAAACATGGACAATTTGAAAAAGAATTTAAAACACTCGTTGGGTTCGACTACACAGGTCTCACAGAATCAGAAGCCAACTATTTACTCAGGGCTAAAACTGTTGAGCGAATCAGAAACCAAATCACTAAAGCGATTCTTAGAAGAAACTTGTAATAACATGGCAAAAGAGCACGGAATTACTGTTATTTAGTTATCCCTAAAAAATCTTGTTAACTTATGTTTCAGTTGCGTTTCAGTTGCTGGTTGATTGGGTTATGATTTGCTAGATTATTATATTTTTGCAAATATAGACCAACGGGATGTTTCAGTTGCTGGTTGATTGGGTTATGATTTGCTAGGTATTCGGACTAAAACCCATACCCTAAACGTGTATGTTTCAGTTGCTGGTTGATTGGGTTATGATTTGCTAGTATTGATAAATAAAAGCAAGTAAGTAAATAACTAAGTTTCAGTTGCTGGTTGATTGGGTTATGATTTGCTAGATTTATTTTTTTATAAAA
>CAZJWQ010000166.1:0-3436 GCA_964549645.1 uncultured Piscirickettsiaceae bacterium
ATACAATTTTATGGCAGGTTGAATAGCTATTATAAAATTGGTATTATATACTCTTAATCTAAAAATATATTAAAAAGGTGATAAAAATGTCTACAACAGCAGGTAAAAAAATACTCCAGCAAGATTCAGAGCATTCTAAAATGGGCGAAAGACCTTTCGCACCGCTAATACCATTAGAACAAGTATTAACAGAATTTCATGAATTTAACAGTTCGCACAGTAGTGTTATTTTAGGTACAGTTAATAAAGATGGTAATGCTGATGCTAGTTATGCACCTGTTTTACAAAAAGATCATCAATATTATGTGTATATTTCTGAATTAGCAGTGCACACACCTAATTTACTTAACCATTTAAATGTAAGTTTATTATTTATTGAGCCTGAAGATAAAGCTCGTAATTTATTTAAGCGCAAACGTAGTTCTATTAGAGCAGAAGCAGAAACCATTAGCAGAGATAGTACAGAATTTGCTAACATAATGGATGATTATACTAAAGCCTTTGGTAAAATAATGCGTAATTTAAGCCAGTCAAAAGACTTTCACTTATTTAAGCTAACCCCAAAACATGCAACCTTTGTAAGAGGATTTGGGCAAGCATATAATATTGTTGGTGAGAGATTAGATGAAATTTTACACATGGGCGATAGAGGGCATGGTAAAGCTAAGCTTAAAGATGATGGATCTAAAATAGAACATTAATCTGAGTAGTTTCATACCTAAATCCTGCAAGTGTGCTTGCACAGATATAACACAATCACTTGCAGGATTTAGGTCATATATATTAATTTAAGGTTAAGAAAAATACCGTGACAGAAGATTTTCAAAGAATAAAACGATTACCCCCTTATGTGTTTAATATTGTTGGTGAATTAAAAGCCGAAGCAAGAAGAAAAGGCGAAGATATAATTGATTTTGGTATGGGCAACCCTGACCAAGATACTCCTAAACATATTGTAGATAAACTTATAGAAGTTGTACAACGTGAAGGAACGCATAAATATTCCGTTTCTCAAGGTATTCCACGGCTACGTAAAGCTATTTGTAACTGGTATAAAAATAAATTTAATGTAGAGTTAGATTATAAAACAGAAGCAGTAGTAACTATAGGTTCTAAAGAAGGTTTAGCTCATCTTGCTATGGCAACTGTAGATAAAGGCGATACCGTCTTAGTGCCTAACCCAGCTTATCCAATTCATCCCTATGGATTTATTATTGCAGGGGCAGATATTAGGCATGTAAAAATGACCCCAGATGTTGATTTTTTTGCAGAGCTTGAAAAATCGATTAAAGAGTCTTGGCCAAAACCAAAAATGCTAGTTATGAATTTCCCAGGTAACCCAACCACTCAAACAGTAGAATTAGAATTCTTTGAAAAAGTTATTGCCATAGCCAAAGAGCATAATATTTGGGTTATTCATGATTTAGCTTATGCAGATATTGTATTTGATGGCTATAAAGCACCCTCTATTTTAGAAGTTGAAGGGGCAAAAGATATTGCGGTAGAATTTTATACTTTATCAAAAAGTTATAATATGCCAGGCTGGCGTGTTGGTTTTATGGTTGGTAATCCAACACTAGTTGATGCGTTAAAACGAATGAAATCATACCTAGATTATGGAACCTTTACCCCAATACAAGTAGCTGCCATAGAAGCCTTAGAAGGGCCACAAGAATGCGTACAAGAAATTTCAGACATGTATAAATTAAGACGCAATGTATTATGTAATGGTTTAAATTCTATAGGTTGGGATGTTATTTTACCAAAAGCAACTATGTTTGTATGGGCAAAAATCCCAAGTTTTTACCAAGAAATGGGTTCTTTAGAGTTTTCTAAAAAATTATTAGTAGATGCCAAGGTTGCAGTTTCTCCAGGTGTGGGTTTTGGCGATTATGGAGATGACCACGTTAGATTTGGCTTAATAGAAAATGAACACAGAACCAGGCAAGCCATTCGTGGCATTAGAGATATGTTTAAAAAAGATGGATTAGGTAATAAGGTAATTATAGTGAAAAAAATAAGATTAGGTTTATTAGGGTTAGGCACAGTAGGTAGTGGTACAGTAAAGATTATTAATGAAACATTGCCTGAAATAGAGCGTCGACTTGGCGGCAATTCAACTATTGTTGTAGAACATATTGCTCTAAGAGATTTAACTAAAAAAAGACCTATTAATATAGGTAATATAAAAGTAACTACCAACCCTTTAGACGTAGTTAATGATCCTAATGTAGATATAGTAGTCGAATTAATGGGTGGTACAACCTTAGCTAAAGAGTGTTTTGAAATAGCTATCGCTAATAAAAAGCACATAGTAACAGCCAACAAAGCTCTAATAGCTGAATATGGCAATGAATTATTTACCAAAGCACAAGCTAATAACGTAGTAATTGCCTATGAAGCAGCGGTTGCAGGTGGTATACCAATTATTAAAGCCCTAAGAGAAGGTTTAGCCGCTAATAAAATGCAATGGGTGGCAGGTATAATTAATGGTACAGGCAATTATATATTGACAGAAATGAAAAAGCCTAATGCCAATTTTAATAAAGTATTAAAAACAGCCCAAGATTTAGGCTACGCAGAAGCTGACCCAACTTTTGATGTAGAAGGAATAGATGCTGCACACAAATTAGCAATAATAGCATCTATTACTTTTGGTATAAAACTAGAATTCAATAAAGTTTATACAGAAGGTATTTCTAAAATAACTGCCGAAGATATTAACTTTGCTCAACGACTTGGTTATCAAATTAAACATCTAGGCATTGCAAATAGTATAAAAAATGGCTACTCATTAAGAGTTCATCCAACTCTAATACCTAACTCAATATTAATATCTAATGTAGATGGTGTGATGAATGCAGTAATGGCAAAAGGGGATAACGTAGGTACAACCATGTATTACGGGGCAGGGGCAGGGGCAGGGGCAACTGCCAGTGCAGTAATGGCGGATGTTATAGATATAATCCGTGGTTTAAATCAACCACAGCAAGACAAAGTACCAGGGCTGGGGTTTGCACTAAATAAACTAAAGCAATCTGTAATTATTGATATTACAGAAATTGAATGTCGTTACTACCTAAGATTTTTTGCTAAAAATCAAACGGGGGTACTAGCAAAAATAACCAAAGTAATGGCAAGTTTTGATATAAGTATAGAGGAACTACACCAAGAACCATGCACCACCAACAATGAAGATGCAACCTTAATAATACTAACTAATAGTATAAAAGAATTAGTATTAAATAAGTTATTAAAAAAACTATCTTCATATACCGAAATTGATGGCGAGATACAGCGTATTCGTATTGCAGATTTAAGCTAGTTTTTAACCATAATTCGTAATAAGCTACCGAAACCTCTCTAAAGGAAGTCCTGAATAACTAATACCATTTTCAAAAATAAAAGATATAAATATGGTAAGATAATAATTTTT
>CAZJWQ010000167.1:0-1436 GCA_964549645.1 uncultured Piscirickettsiaceae bacterium
TAATATGCAGAGTATGAATATTAACTTGATGGATGCGAAAACTAAAATAGAAGGTGCTGACTTTGCAAAAGAAAGTGCTAACTTAGCTAGAACTCAAGTATTACAACAAGCTGGTATGAGCATGTTGTCGCAAGCTAACCAAAATGCACAGAATGTTTTAGGGCTGTTACGTTAGCTTAGTATTTAATTACCTTTAATTGTAATTAATAAAAACGCCATTTTTTAATGGCGTTTTTTTTGTTTTCTATATTTTTTACCTTGCTCTATAAATAATTAAACCAACGCTTAAAGCTTCGGCAACTGCTTGTGGTTTATTTACAGTTAGTCTTATCTCTTGTACACCATTATATTTATTTAATATAAGTTGGCAAATATCTTCTGCTAGGGTTTCTATGAGTTTATATTTACTTTGTTTGGTAAAATCAATTATGTCATCTACTACCGTCTTATAACAGACTGTATCAATTATATTATCTGACAATGCTGGTTTTTTAATGCTAGTATTCATTTCAATATCAAATATTAAAGGTTGTGGCTTAACCCTTTCCCAATCAAATATACCAATAATGGCATTTACTTTAAGTTCTTTTATGAAGATAATATCGCTATTCATTAATGTTTACCTTTTAATTATGAGAAAAATATGGGTTTAATAGAATTATCAGCAATTATAGGGGCTTATTTTTTAGGTTCAATATCTGCCGCAATTATTGTTTGTAAATTAATGGGGCTTAAAGACCCCAGAACAGTTGGTTCAGAAAACCCTGGTGCAACTAATGTTAAAAGATTATACGGTAATAAACCTGCTCTAATAACCTTATTGGGTGATAGTGTAAAAGGCTTTTTGCCAGTTGTACTAGCAAGTTTAATGGGTTGGTCGCCGTTAGTTATATTTTTAATAGGTTTTGCAGCTTTTATAGGGCATTTGTACCCAATCTTTTTTGGCTTTAAAGGTGGTAAGGGCGTAGCAACCATGATGGGAGTGATGCTTGGGTTATCTGTGCCAATAGGTATAGCAGTTATTGGTACTTGGTTAATTATACTAAAAGTCTTTAAGCTGTCATCTGCATCCGCATTAATAGCAACCGCACTAGCGCCTATTTATATTTATTTCTTAAGTGGTGAAATAATTTGGGTGCTGTTAACTATATTAATGACCATAATATTGTACTGGAGGCATAGGTCTAATATTAAAAAAATGTTAGATGGCACGGAGGGTTGTTAAGTTAAGATTACTTAAAGGTTTTAAATCTTCTAAGCTCCACCTAGGTAAGCAAGAAAAATTTAAATTATTATGCTCTTTTGCAGCCAATCTTTGTGCGGCTGCATAAGCAATCATAGCTCCGTTATCGGTACAAAATTCTATACGCGGGTAAAATAGCTGCCCTTTTCTAGCTTGCATTAATTTATTTAATTTATTTATAATTGCAGTATTA
>CAZJWQ010000167.1:1536-3391 GCA_964549645.1 uncultured Piscirickettsiaceae bacterium
CTGCCCTTTTCTAGCTTGCATTAATTTATTTAATTTATTTATAATTGCAGTATTAGCACTAACTCCACCTGAAACCACAAGGGTGTTTAATTGTTCTTGCTCTAAAGCTCTTGTGCATTTTATTCTTAAAGTGTCTGCCACAGCCACTTCAAAAGCACGGCATATATTGGCTTTAGTTTGTAGGTTATCATTATTATTATCTACTTCATCTAACCAAGTGTTACGGGTAAAGGTTTTTAAACCACTAAAACTCATATCCAAGCCTGGTTTATTAACCATTGGGCGTGGAAATTTATAAACGCCCTCTATACCTTGTAATGCCAGTTTAGAAACTTTAGGCCCACCTGGATAGCCTAAACCTAGCAATTTAGCAGTTTTATCAAATGCTTCACCTGCCGCATCATCTAATGTTTCACCTAATAATTTATATTGCCCAATTTGGGTAACTTTAATTAACATAGTATGCCCGCCAGAAATTAATAAGCAAATAAATGGAAAAGTAGGCTGATTTTTTTCTAGCATAGGGGCAAGTAAATGCCCTTCCATATGATTAATGGCTACAGCAGGTATTTGCCAAGCAAAAGCAAGGCTTCTAGCAACAGATGCTCCAGCTAATAAAGCTCCCATTAAACCGGGGCCTGCTGTGTAACCTATGCCAGTTATATCTTTTGCTACAATATTAGCATTATTAATAGTTTGATCAATTAAAGGGATTAATTTCTTAACATGGTCTCTTGATGCTAATTCAGGCACAACGCCACCATATTCGGCGTGCATATTGGCCTGAGAATATAATGAATTAGCTAGCAAACCTTTATATTGATGATAAATGGCAATGCCAGTTTCATCGCATGAGCTTTCAATGCCTAGTGTAATTAATGGTCTTGTCATATGCGTTAGTTGGGGATTAGGATAGAATTTTATTAAAGTGTAATGAATTTTAACAAAAAACACTAACTTTTGTTTGCAAATAAAGGC
The DNA here is from genome assembly GCA_964549645.1 of uncultured Piscirickettsiaceae bacterium. Lineage (GTDB taxonomy): Bacteria > Pseudomonadota > Gammaproteobacteria > Thiomicrospirales > Thiomicrospiraceae > Hydrogenovibrio. Next base: position 2,515 of record CAZJWQ010000167.1, read on the forward strand.
TATTAAATTTATAATGCTTTCTTCATAAATTCCTAGATGTTTTATACATTAGGGTAAATTTAAATTTTTAAGAGATTATTTATGCCAAGCGTAAAAGTTAGAGATACAGAACCATTTGACGTAGCATTACGTCGTTTTAAACGTGCTTGTGAAAAAGCAGGTGTTTTAACCGAAACACGTAAACGTGAGTTTTATGAAAAACCTACTTGGGTTAAAAAACGCATGAAAGCAGCCGCTGTTAAACGTTTAGCTAAGCGCTTATCGCGTGAAAGCCGTCGTAGCGTACGCATGTATTAATCAATAAAAAAAGATTAAATAATGGCTAGTAAAATTAAAGTAATGCTAATGGCAGAAATGAAATTAGCAATGAAAGCAAAGCAAAGAGAGCGTTTAACTGTTATACGTTCTATGCAAGCGGCTATTAGGCAAATAGAAATAGATAAACAAATAACTATTGAAGATGATAACGTTGTTTTACCTATTTTAGATAAAATGCTTAAACAACGTAGAGATTCATTTAAGCAGTTTACTGATGCCCATAGACCAGAGCTAGCAGAGCAAGAAGCTTTTGAAATGACAATAATTCAAGAGTTTTTACCTAAGCCCTTAACCCAAGAAGAAATAGCTACAATGGTAAAAATAGCCATTACCGATTCTGGGGCTAAATCCATGCAAGAAATGGGTAAAGTAATGAGCTTACTTAAGCCACAAATGCAAGGCAGAGCAGACATGTCTAAAGTAAGCGGGTTAATAAAATCTCAGCTTAGTTAAGTGCTTCCTTAAAACGCCATTTGTTAATTATTTTCAAAAAGCCCAATAGTGTAACCCTAATCCGCAGATAGAGATTGGATATATAGTGCTAGCCCTTGTTTGCTAG
>CAZJWQ010000168.1:0-3308 GCA_964549645.1 uncultured Piscirickettsiaceae bacterium
CCTAGCGAATAAGGGCTGGTGCTAGATGCCAATTCTCTATCTGGGGATTAGGGTAATAGGTTCTTTACGAGCTGTAAGTTGATTTTTATAATGAATTTTTAAGTCATTTGATTGATTAAGTTTATCTGTTAAAAACATTTTAGCTTCATCAATAGCATTAACAAGATTAACCTGTTGGCTTAATAAGGTAGTTATGGCAGAAGATAATACGCAACCTGTGCCATGAGTGTGGCTGGTTTTAATCCATGCTTGTTTAAAAGATTCTACAGGCAAATTCTGTTGGTATAGGTAGTCAATTGCATAATCACAATCTTTATTATGCCCTCCTTTAATTAAGATATTTTTTAAACCCATGCTATAAAATGTGTGTGCAATATCATCATTATCTTTTTTATTAGTTAATAAGTTTGCTTCAGGTATATTAGGGGTTAATAAGCTTATTAAAGGTAATAATTGTTGTTTTATTAATTCAATGGCATCATTATCAATCAACTTATAACCACTACTACTAATTATAACTGGGTCATAAACAATTATTTTAAATTGATGTTTTTTTAATATTTTAATTAGTTCTTGTACAACAGCCACAGACGGCAACATGCCAATTTTTATAGCATCTATTTTAATATCAGTTAATAAAGTAGTTAGTTGCGATTTAAATACTTTAGCACAAGGTGTAAAAGAGCTAGCTACCCCTTGTGAGTTTTGAGAGGTTAAAGCAGTAGGCACGCTTAAAGCATAGCCATTTAATGCATGAATAGTTTTTATGTCAACTTGAATACCTGCCCCTCCATAAGGGTCAGAGCCTGCAATAGTTAATATTACAGGAGTTTTTTGTATAAAACCTTGTTGTAAAGTTTGGATAGATTTACTAAAAGATTTATCTGTTATTTTAATAGCGTTAATCATAGCAACGCCTGAAACTCCACAAGCTACTACCTGCTTAATATTTAGTGTATTTATACCGCCAATAGCAACTACTGGGCATTTAATTTGTTGCACCCAATTAGTTAAATTTTTTAAACCTACTGTTGGTGTGGTTAATTTTTTAGATTGGGTAGAAAATATTGCTCCAATTGCAATATAAGATGGGTTAATTTTAAAAACCTGAGTAATTTTAGTAATTTCAGTTAATGAGTTAGTGCTAACACCTAAGCGTAAACCTGCATTATGTATTTTAATTAAATTTGCACAGTCTAAATCTTCTTGCCCAAGATGCACACCATAAGCTTTAATTTTTATAGCAATGCTCCAATAATCATTTATAAATAAACGAGCATTAAACAATTTAGCAAAAAAGTTTGCCTGAGTTAGTTCATTAATTAAATTCTTACCTGTTAAATCTTTAATACGAATTTGTGCTGTAGTAATGCCTAATTTAAATAAAGGTAATAAATCATTTGCTCTATTTACAATAGGGTAAATGCCTAAATTATGTAATTTAGGTTTGGAGTTTGATGTGCAGGTTAAAAAATCCATATTATAAAATATAAATATTTAAGCACTAATGATTTTATACTGGTGAGATATTTGTGCGGTTTTTTCTAAAATTTTTGCTACAGAACAATATTTTTCAGCAGATAATTTAACTGCCCTAGCAACCTTTTTTTCATTTAAGCCTGTACCAAAAACATTAAACTCTAAATGTATTTTAGTATAAATAGCAGGTATAGAGTCAGCTCTTGTAGCAGTTATTTCAATTTGGCAATCTTTAATATTTTGTTTAGATTTTTCTAACATCATAATCACATCAATACCAGAGCAACCACCTAACCCCATTAATAATAACTCCATCGGTCGAGAACCTTTATCTTCACCACCAATTTCTTTTGCAGCATCCATAATAACTTTATGACCGGTAGATGAAGTGGCTTCAAAGCATTTTTTACCTTGCCAGTTTATTTTAATCATGATTTTTCCTTTTGCCTATATACTGTATTTACTCTATTCAAGGATTAAGATTTCCTTGTTTTTTTAGATAGTTTTCTAGCCTCTTTGGCTTCTCTTTGCTGGCTAACTAATGCTAATTCAGCATCTATCATGTCTGGTTTTTCAAAAGTAAGTTTTCCTAGATAACCATCTCTAATTTCAGTTATAAAAATTCTTGAAACCTTATCTAAATTTACTTTACCACCATTAACTAAACATCCTCTATCCTTGCCAATTATTTCTAACATGGCTTGATCTGCATAAGGGTCATTATTTATTAAATCATTTATTTTTTGAGGTGAAATGTTATATCTTGCAGCCAGATGCTCTGGGTAATTATGCATTAAATATTCCATAGCATAACTAGCAACATCAGGTAATTCAAAAGCAGTTTCTTTAATACCACCAGTAATTGCTAGCCTATAACCAGAATGCTGGTTTTCAATATTACCCCATAACATTCCAGGGGTATCAAATAAAGTTATACCTTCTTCTAATTTAATACGTTGTAACATTTTGGTTACAGCTGGTTCATTACCTGTTTTGGCAATTGGTCTATTAGAAAGAGTATTTATTAAAGTAGATTTACCAACATTAGGAATCCCCATAATTAAAGCATGAATAACTTTTAGCGAGTTTATTTTTCTTGGAAATATTTTATGTATAAGGCTAAAAATTTGTTTTTTATGGTCAGAGTCTCTAGCGTTTAAAGCTAGAGTATTAATGTTTTTAGATTGTTGAAAATAATTTTGCCAAAGAACAGTTTTATCATCATCAGCTAAATCAGATTTATTAAAAATTTTAATAATAGGTTTATCTTTACTTAATTTAGCAATCATCGGGTTTTCGCTACTAAAAGGGATGCGAGCATCTAAAATTTCAATAACTAAATCTACCTGCGGCAAAATTTCTTTAACCTCTTTCTGAGCCTTATGCATATGCCCAGGATACCACTGTATTTGCATATTTTTACCTGTTAAAAAAAGTACGTTTTAAAAATCTAATAAATACCACTATAGTTACAAACATCCAAACATAAACAAACCATTTAGCAAAATGAAAAAAAGAAGTCATAGGTTCACTAAGATGCTCTACACTTTCTACCGTTAACATACCACCTTCAGCGTTAGACAGCACAATTAAAGCAACTAATAAAAAAGCAGCAGCTATTGCAGCCCCTAAGTATAAGAATGTTTTTTGCCAAATATCCATTAATTATTTACCCTTAGAGCATAAGTTAAAAATAGACAGATATTTTACTCTAGTAGAATTATTTTATTATAGTTATTCAGGGGTTTTTTTTAGGTTAAACCCTAATCCGCATATAGAGATTGGATATATAGTGCTAGCCCTTGTTTGCTAGGCGTTTGCAAAAAATC
>CAZJWQ010000169.1:0-907 GCA_964549645.1 uncultured Piscirickettsiaceae bacterium
TGGCATCTTTGATTGTCTGATTTACTCGCTCTACCATGCCATTGGTCTTAGGAGTCGCTGGAGCTGTTAATCTATGCTCTATACCATCTTTTTCACACTCTATATCGAACTTGTGATTACCGCTAGCTTCACGGCTTACACGTGCAAATCTATCTGTAAATTCTAGTCCATTGTCGGTCAAAATATGAGTAATATAGAAAGGAAAAAATTCTTTACATTGCTTTAAAAAATCAACGGCATTGTTTGCTGTTTTATTTTCATATACTTGAAAAAACAAGCTTCTCGTTGCTCGGTCAATACAGACAAAAAGATAGTATTTCTGTCCATCTAGCTTGGGTAGGTAGGTCACATCAATGTGCAGATAACCAGGTTCGTACTCCTTAAATTTTTTAGCTTTTTCTTTTTGCTCTTGAGGAACACGGCTAATTCCCTGTAACCTGAGAGTACGATAAATATTGGATCGGTTTGAATTGAGGATATTTGAACCAATCGTGTCTACTAGGTCGTCCAAAGGACACCATGTAAGCGCTCTGACAACACGTATAACCTCTTTTTCGATATTTGTAAGGGCGTAGTGAATAACATCAGGTCTTGAGCTTTTGTCTGCTGTAAAAGACCTTTTTCTATGTTTAGCAACGGTTTTAGCATTGATATCAAAGCGTTCGGCTAATTCGACATCAGAACAGATTGATTGCTGTATAATTTGGCGTTGATGCTGATTTGTTTTAGCATTTGAGTGATAGACTTGAGACATGTTTAAATCCTTTATTTGGTAATTCAAGATTTTACATGTAACAAACTCTCTCACTCGCCTAATTTAAACGGTAATGCCATAACGTGGTGAAACTGGACAATTACTATCAGTACAAACCAGCATACTTGACTGCCCACAAAAGAAAATCAAATA
>CAZJWQ010000169.1:1027-3304 GCA_964549645.1 uncultured Piscirickettsiaceae bacterium
GTGTTTCCTTGTAAAACAATGACTTAGCTAAAAAAAGTGTCGAAGTCGGGAAACTAGTGTTTGGTTTGAAAAGGCACTAGATAATCCTGCTCAATTAAGGCAAAGAGTAGCATTTGCTCTTTCACAAATATTGGTTATTTCTACTTCAGCAAATTTGTTATCTAGAAGAGCTGAAGGAATTGCATATTATAATGATATTCTAACTAAACATGCATTTGGCAATTTTAGGGATTTACTAAAAGAGGTAAGTTTATCGCCAGCTATGGGCATTTACTTAACTCATCAAGGCAATAAAAAAGCTAGTGCCGATGGCTTAACAACCCACCCAGATGAAAACTATGCACGAGAATTAATGCAATTATTTAGCATAGGTTTATTTGAACTTAATTCTGATGGTAGCAAAAAAATAGATCGAAATTATAACTATATAGCTACCTATTCACAGCAAGATGTTGAAGAAATGGCAAGGGTCTTTACGGGCTGGGATCTAAGAGATAATAGGTATTATGGTGATTCAGCTTTTGGTAGAGGTAACTATACACAACAAATGGAGTGTACCAACCAATACCATGATTTTGGAGCAAAAACAATTCTTGGTAGTATAATTCCAGCAGGTTTAAGTTGTGTAGAAGATGTTGAAGCCGCAATTGATATTCTTATGTCACAGCCTTCAATGGCGCCGTTCATAAGTAAACAATTAATAATGAGGTTAGTAACTTCTAACCCCAGTCCAGCATATATAGCACGGGTATCTCATGTTTTTAATAATGATGGCTTTGGTGTAAAGGGTAATCTTGGAGCAGTGATTAAAGCAATTTTATTAGATCCTGAAGCCATTTATGGAAGGCAACAAAATGTTAATTTTGGAAAGTTAAAGGAACCAATTATTGCTTTAACTCAAATGTTAAGAGCCTTAGATGTTAAGAAAACAGGTTCATTTGAAGGTATTTCTACAGGTTCTCTGGTAGAGGGAGCTTATTGGTTTAGACGCATAGGTCGTGAGTTTCCACAAGTTCCATTTAGAGCTAACAGTGTATTTAATTTCTATTCTCCAGACTTTATTCCCAGCACAACACACTTTTCGGCTAGACAATTAAAAGCACCAGAAATGCAAATTCAAACAGATGTAAATTTAATTGATATCAGTAATTATTTTTTTGATATTTTAAATAGACATGAAAAAAATAAAATTATTGATGTGCATGGATCTTTAGTAAATTATGAAAAGACTAGGGATGCTAGGCGAGAAAATTTATATATTTCTTTTACTGAAGAATTATCTGTGCTGTTAAACTCACTTGACGGTAACTACGCAAATTTGCATAGCAGAGGGGGCATTTTTCGACAAAGGGCAGTAGAAAATTTATTAACCCATTTAAATAGAAAACTCACTAATAATGCTCTATCAATAGCTCATAAACAAGTAATAACTAACTACTTTGTCCACCAAGCTTGGTATCTTGGCTCAAATGTAGGAGCTCAACTCTTAGTAAGAGATATGGTTCATATGATAGTTAGCTCACAAGTTTTTATGGTGCAACATTAATGTTTAAGAGAGGTTTTTAGGTGAATAAAAAACAATTATCTAGAAGGCAATTTTTAAAAAATGCTTATGGCACTGCTGCTCTGGCAGGGTTTGGTGCTTTTGTTACTCCTAAGCAAGTCTACGCAACTGCATCAGCAGATTTTCAAGGTTATAAAGCTTTAGTATGTGTATTTTTAAGAGGAGGTAATGATTCACTTAATATGGTATTACCTTCAACTATTACTGGTGGCAGTGGTTATGATAATTATAAAAATATACGTGGATCCTTGTCTATAAATAATGTTGACTTGAGTAGTAAGCTCAATAGGGTAGGTAATTTGCTATCAACAGGCTCAGGTAATCCTTATTATGTTTCAGGAAATGTTGAAAATGATTACTTAACAGGGCTCTATAAAATACCTAATCAAAATATATCTATCCATGGCATGATGCCCGAAATAGCAGAATTAATTAACCAAAAAAAAATAGCTACCATTGCTAATATGGGTAATTTAGTTGAGCCAACAACTAAAACACTGATTGACTCTAAATCAGTATCTTTACCTATTCAATTATTTGCCCATAATCATCAGCAAAGGCTAGTGCAAACAGGGGTTGCTAATGATAATCGTATAGCTGGGTGGGCAGGTAGGCTGTTTGATAATTGGCAAAATGTAAATAATAACCATTTTTTAGGGATGAATATTTCTTTTCGTGGCAATGCACATATGTTAAATGGTGTAAAAACTAGT
>CAZJWQ010000170.1:0-3295 GCA_964549645.1 uncultured Piscirickettsiaceae bacterium
GTATAGTATCTATCCATTGGTCGGCGGCCATATTTTTATTTTTTGGCATCCATCTTTTTACTCTACTTGGCCCTGCATTGTAAGCTGCGGTTGCTAAAATTAGATTCCCTTGATATTTTTTTTGTAAATAATTTAAATATGCACTACCAAGTTGTATATTTATTTTTGGGTTTTTTAGTTGCCTGTATTGTGATCTTTTTAAGCCTATTTTTTGCCCCATAAATTTTGCAGTTGGTCGCATAATTTGCATCAAGCCAATAGCTCCAGCAGGTGATACAGCATCTACCGAAAAGGCACTTTCTCTACGTATAACAGCAAACACCCAAATTGGATCAATGTTATGTATTTTAGAATATTTTTGTATGTACTGTTTATAGGGAGTGGGGAACCTTAGGTTTAAATCATGCCATGATTTAGCTCTAGCAACCGTTTTAATAGCTAGGGTATATTGCCCTAATCCTAGCATGTGATTAGCTATTTTATCAAGATCTTCTTTATCTGCTTTTTTTATTAATTGATACCACTTTCTAGTTAAATTGGTTTCCCAGCCTACGCCAACAAGTTCTTGTATTGCTATTAATGTTGGGTATTTTTCTATTAATTCGGCACTAGAAAAATAGCTAGATGGTATTAGGTTAAAGTTATAGTCTTTATTTAATTTATCTGCGGATAAAAAGCCATAATAATTTCTTTTTTTAGCAAGTTTTGTATATATTTTATTCGCTAAGTTAATTTGATTTGTGGCCTCTAAAGCTCTAGCTTTCCAATATAACCATCTACTAGTTTGTTGATCTTTTTCAGGTAGTTGTTTATAAATATTTAAATAATCATGCCAATTTGACTCTCTGATTGCTACTTGCAGTTTCCAGTTCATTACGTTTGAATAGTTAGAAGCATTATTTATTTTGGCTAGATATTGTTGGGCATCAGGATGATACTTAAAGGCAAGGCGTAAAGCTATTCTACGTATTAAAGCATTAACCTCACTGCTATCTAAATTATATTGAGCATATTGTTTTTGTAAAATTTGAATGGACTTTTGTGGGTTAGATCTCCCATAACGATTAATTGCTTGTTTAAATATATATTTAGCAATTGATGGCGGGATATTTGCAGGTATTTTTTTATTTAACGCAAGTTGTGGTTGTTTATATACTTTTAGCCAATAGTTTAGTATTTGTTTGTCTTTACTGGATAGTTTTGCAGAAAGGGTGGTGGCTGATTTGGTTCTGCCTTTATTCATATTCTTGATGATTCTAGCCCAAATCATCTGCCCAGTAATTTTTTTATTAGCTTCTAAGTATTGTGCAAGTGGTTTACAGTGTGTTGATATAGTTAATTGCTCTTGCCATAAATTAGTTGCTTTTTTTATGGTAGATTTTATTTGTTGTTTATTACCTGTTTGTAAAATAGCAAAATAAGCAAGGCATCTTAAATTACTACTGGTATGAACCTCAGGTTTAAAATATTTTAAAAACTGATCGTGTTGTTTTTCTTTAGCTAAAAAACGTAAATAATTTGTTATTAACCTAGGGGTTAAGACAAAGGTTGGGTTATTTTTGATAAATAAATCTATTTTAGAAGAAGGTGTAGTTTTAAAATTATAAATAATATCGTAATATTGTAAAAAAGGGTATAAGACATAATCTTGTAAGCGAGATTTATATATTTTAGCTAACTCGGTATGGTTGTTATTAATGGCATCGTAAGCTAGTAAGAAGTATTTTTGTTGTTGAGTTAGCTCATTTTTATCAATGCTTAAAACTTGCGTAGAGTATATTAATAGCAAACAACCAAAAATAATATTTTTAAGTTTTTTTATGATTTGATCCTACCTTTTAACTTTGATTCTATCTTTTAACCCATATATATAATACATTACCAGGGTGGAGTATTTTAGATCTATTTATTTTATTCCATTTAGTTATGTCAGAAATTCTAACTGAAAATCTATTAGCAATTCTTGTTAGATTATCGCCACTACGTAAAGTATAGGCTATTTTTTTTCTAGTTTTCTTAACTTTTATATTAAGTTTAGTTCCTTTTTTTAGTGGTTTTGTTATGTCAACATCATTCCAGTCACTAATATTTCTAGTAGATACTTTGTGTTTTCTGGCTATTCCCCATAGGGTATCACCCCTTTTAACAGTATGAATTAAAGTTCTGGTATTGCTGGGAGTTTTTACTGATGTTTTAGATGGGCTGGCGTTGGTCGGTATTACTAATGTTCGCCCTGCTATAATTCTAGAACTTTTTAAATTATTTGCTCTTTTAATTGCCACGATAGAAGAATTATATTTTTGAGCAATTCTACCTAAATTATCACCAGGTTTTATAGTATGAGTTATTTGGTTTTTTTTAGTTTTTTGAGCTTTAGTTAAAGCTACATTTTTAAAAGCATGCGGATTGTCAGCTAGTTTTTGTTGGAATATTGTTGCGGATTTAATCGGTAATAATAAAACATGTTTACCTTTTGGGGTGGCATTTCTAATAAAGCCAGGGTTTAAAGCTTGAATAGTTGCTATATTAGTTGGTGTAGAGTTAGCAATTTTATTTAAGTCTAATTGCTGGTTTATGTTTATAGCAGTAAAAACAGGTTGATTTTTAATAGGTGTTAACCTAGTATTGTATTTTTTTTGATATTCTATTAAATGTGCAATAGCTAATATTTTAGGAACATAGCTTTGGGTTTCTTTAGGTAAGTATTTTCTAATTGCCCAATAATCTGCATTACCACCTGGGTTAGATCTTAAATAACGTCTTTTCGCATTTAAAACATTACCAAAGCCTGCATTATAAGATGCAAAAGCGAGTAGCCAGTCATTATTATTTCTTTCATACTGTTTTTGCAAATAGTTTAAAGCAGCATTAGTGCTTTGGTAAATGTCTTTTTTACCGTTATACCACCAATTATAGTCTAAGCCAAGCATATGCCCAGTTGATGGCATTATTTGCCATACGCCTACAGCTCCCATGCGAGACCTTGCTGAAATATTAAAGGCACTTTCAACAATTGGTATTACTGCAAGCTCATAGGGCATTTGGCGTTTTTTAATTTCATTTAAAATGAAATACATATATAGTTCTGCTCTTATGGATACTTGTTCAAGATGCCTTGGGCGTTTTAGGTAAAATTGCGTATATTTATCAAATTTTTGAGCATAGTCATCACCTAAATGAAGGTTATTAGCCATTTCGTCCCAAAGATTTTCATATTGTTTATAGCCTACTTCTGAAGTAGTAGTTGAAAATTTATTTATATTGCTATCTTTATGTCTGTCCGTATGTCTATCCG
>CAZJWQ010000171.1:0-3288 GCA_964549645.1 uncultured Piscirickettsiaceae bacterium
TATAATAGTTAAAATTGAAGGCTGAATTTATAGATTATGCAAAGGTCTCAATGTATATAATTAAAATTATCCTTTACACTGTTTGGACTTGTTACACTATTCCACATTAAATACTTGAGCTAATAAAAAATAACATGTTTTATAAAAATTACATTGCATATATTAAAAGTAAAGATCAGGCTATTGGGGTTTTAATTACTAATTTAGGTACCCCTGATGCACCTACTAAAAAAGCATTAAAACCTTATTTAAAAGAATTTTTATTGGATACTAGGGTGGTAGAACCACCACCAAAACGTTGGATATGGAAAATAATATTAAATTTATTTATTTTAAATTCTCGCCCAGCTAAATCTGCAAAAGCTTATCAAGAGGTTTGGGCTAAATATGGAGATGGCTCTCCATTGCTTGATATCTGTAATAACCAATTAGGTGCTATAAAAGAAAGTATTGGTGATAGTTTGTCAACCCGAGTAGAGTTTGAAATTGGTATGAGGTATGGCAACCCATCCATTGCATCAGCTATGCAAAAGCTCGCTCAAAAGGGTTGTACTAGGTTTATTATATTACCTTTATACCCACAATATGCATCAGCCACAACAGGCTCTACCTTTGATGCAGTTTCGCAAGAATTAAAAACATGGCGTTGGATTCCTGAATTACGTTTTATCCCTAAATATTATACAGATAGTAGTTATATATCTTCCTTAGCAAACTCTGTTGTAGAGCATCAGTTGAAGCATGGCAAACCTGATTTGCTAGTTATGTCTTTTCATGGAATCCCACAAAGATACTTTGATGCTGGAGACCCCTATTTTTATGAATGTCAAGAAACAGCTGTATTACTGGCAAAACAATTAAAATTATCTACAGATGAATATAAAGTAACTTTTCAATCTTTATTTGGTAAAGAAGAATGGATAAAACCTTATACAGATGAAACCTTAAAAAAACTGCCATCTCAAGGGGTTAAGCATTTGCAAGTTATTTGCCCTGGTTTTTCAGCAGATTGTTTAGAAACAATTGAAGAAATTGACCAAGAAAATCGTGAATATTTTGAATTAGCAGGTGGAGAAGATTTTAGCTATATACCTGCTTTAAATGCTAGAAAAGATCATACCGATGCTTTAGCTAATATTATAAAAAATAATTTATCTGGTTGGTGATAATAATTGACCTAGCTCTATAGTTGAACCAGTAGAATTAGGGCTGTTAACTAAAAAATCAATAGCATTTAATATTGTTTGTTCTTTAGGTTCTATTGGTATAGCCATTGTTTGTAAACGTTTTGCTTTATAAGCATTAGTATCATCTTTATTAAAAATTACTAAACCAGATGCTATTGTGTTTACTTTTATATATGGGGCAAATTTTTTTGCAAAGCTATCCATAAGCGTTTTTAAAGCCGATTTGGTACTTAAATAAGCTGCAAAATCTTGATGTCCTTCTTTAATTTTACTGTCAGATATTGCAATTATATTTGCTGTATTTTTGTATGCCTTTAGCTTATGTTTTAAACTCATTGTTATTTGGTAAGGAACAATTTGATGCACTGCAACCATGTCATTAAATAAACTAGTATTAATACTTTCATCTTTTATCCATATTGAAGCATTATGTATTAATAACTTAACTGACTTTACCTGTGTATTTATACTAACTAAAAAATCTTCAACTTGTTCTTTTTTAGTAAAATCCACCTTAAAGCCTATAGCCCCTTGTGCTTTTAGTGTATCAACTTCAGGACGGTTGGTTTTATAAGTAAAAAAAACCTTATCTTGCCTTTTTAAAAAAGATTTAGCTAAGTAAAGACCTATTCGTTGCCCAGCTCCTGTTATTAATATTACATTTTTCATCATGTTTACCTAACCATAAAATTATATAAAAACCTCAAACCCATTATAGATATAATATAATGCTAATTTACTTAAAATGGATAAATATTAAGATGCAAAGTAGAGATTTTGACGTAATTATTATAGGTAGTGGTATTACAGGCACAGCTTTAACCTATGTTCTTGCGAAATATACAGCTGTAAAAAAAGTTTGTATATTTGAAAAATATGACTCTATTGCCTCACTTAATTCTAATGCAACCAGTAATAGCCAAACTTTACACTGTGGTGATATTGAAACTAACTATACTCTTGATAAGGCTAGGCAAGTAAAGCACACTGCAAATATGCTAGTTAATTATTCTAAGCAAGTAACCACAAATAATTTCTTATATAAATTCCCAAAAATGATTTTAGCTGTTGGCGATGAAGAATGTACAAGGTTAGAAAAAAGACATGAAGAGTTTAAGCAAGATTTTCCTTATATGGAACTTTGGGATGCTGATAAAATAGCACAAGTTGAACCAAAAGTAGCTTTAAAAAATGGTAAACCACGCCCAGAAAAAATAATGGCAAGTGGCTGTGAAGATGAGTATTGTGCAGTAAACTATGGCAAACTTGCACGCTCTTTTATTGATAGTGCTCGTAAAACTAATACAACTATAAATTTAACTTTACAATGCCCCGTTGACAGAATAATAAAAATAGATGACTGTTATGAATGCCAAACATCTAAAGGTACTTATAGAGCCAAATTTATTGTAGTATCTGCAGGGGCACACAGCCTATTGTTTGCCCACCAACTAAATCATGGCTTAGATTTAGCTATTTTACCTATGGCAGGCAGTTTTTATTTTACCCCTAAATTGTTAAATGGTAAAGTTTATACTATGCAAAACGACAAGCTACCTTTTGCCGCCTTGCATGGCGATCCAGACCTAACAGAGCCTGATAAAACAAGACTAGGGCCAACAGCTTTAATGATTCCAAAGTTAGAAAGATACAAAAGTGGAACCTACCTTGATTTTTGGCATAGTTTAAGAATAGATAGTAAAGTAGTAAAAATATTTTGGAATTTAATGAAAGACAGCACTATTCGTAATTATATTTTTAAAAATTTTCTATTTGAAGTGCCTTATTTAAATAAAAAATTATTTGTAAAAGATGCACAAAAAATAATACCAGATTTAACAACAGAAGACCTAACTTATGCTAAAGGTTATGGCGGTGTTCGCCCACAAGTTATAGATAAAACCAATATGATATTAAAATTAGGTGAAGCAAATCTTAGCGTAAAAGAAGAAAATATTATTTACAATATGACCCCATCACCAGGTGCAACCACCTGTCTTGGCAATGCTTATAGAGATGCAAAAACAATTTGCGAACAACTTAATATTAACTTTAAACAAGAAGAATTTATTAATGACTTATTGAATGGTAAAGATTTAAT
>CAZJWQ010000172.1:0-3273 GCA_964549645.1 uncultured Piscirickettsiaceae bacterium
CCAATTAACGGCAAATATTTAATCTTTGTGTCGGAATAGTGTTGCAATTCCAATTATCTATACAGCAACAAGATTTATTAGAATTAACACAACAAGTAAACATACTGTTTGCGGCTTTAAAAAGCATTAAGCAAAATGAAAATAATTACCTAAAAACACTAGATGAAGAAACTCCCCCACCGCATTATTAAAGTGGGGGTTTTTAAATTTCGTTTTATTTACTTAAATAAGCACTAAGCTCTTTAGAGCCACCTATATACTTACCATTAATAAAAATTTGCGGAACAGTTTGTGCATTAGCAACCGCTCTTAAAGTTTTAGAAGTAATATTTTTATTACTAATAGTTATTTCTTCATAGCTAATACCTGCTTGGGTTAATTCTTCTTTTACTTTTTTACAAAATGGGCAGGTAGGTTTGGTTAAAATTGTTGCCACAGATGGTTTTTTAGCCTGTGGATTTATGTAATCTAACATAGTATCTGCATCAGACACCTCAAAAGGGTCTCCTTCTACATCTGCTTCAATAAACATTTTTTCAATAACACCATTTTTTACTAACATCGAATAACGCCAAGATCTTTTGCCAAAACCTATGTCAGACTTATCAACTAATAACCCCATCCCATCAGTAAATTCACCATTGCCATCTGGAATCATAGTTAAATTATTAGCTTCTTGGTCTTCTGCCCAAGAGTTCATTACAAAAGTATCATTTACAGAAACGCATAATATTTCATCAACCCCATTACTTTTCAATACAGCTGCAAGTTCGTTGTATCTAGGTAAATGACTAGATGAGCAAGTTGGTGTAAAAGCTCCAGGCAAAGAAAATACAACAACAGTTTTATTTTTAAAAATATCATCGCTATTAACATTTAGCCATTCATTATTTACTCTGGTTGACCAAGTAACACTAGGTACATTTTTATTGGTTGAATCTTTTAACGTTAACATATTATTTTCTCCTTTTTATGTTAAGGAGCCCCTGAATAACTAACATGAAATTCTGTGGGTCTTCTAGCTGATCAATTCTAGGCATGGCTTGCAGGCAATGGTTATTCCATTGTCAAAAATCATAACGACGAAGTGACTAGCTAGAAGGCCCACCCTTCGGGGCTTAGCCAAGTTTACAGCCTCTGCGTTATCATTTCTTGTGGTATCTAGATAGCACTGCGAAATGATGCCTTGATGCTGTAAACTTGGCGTTGCCAGAATTCACGTTAGTTATTCAAGGGCTCCTTAATCACTATTCTATGCCAGAGACAACCATTAGTAAAATTAATTATATTTACTGATGCTATAGCTACAACCTATTATTAAACTCTATTTATTGCAAATAAAAAAATTAAACTTGCTTATAAAAAACTTTATGCTAATATCTCAAAAGATTATCACTGTCATTTGATAATAAAAACCATACTAAAAAGTATTTAGAGAGAAAAAGGAATTAATCATGTTAAAAAAATTAAGTAAAATTACTGCTTTAGGGTTATCAGCTAGTATGCTGATGCTTGCAAGCCATAGCGTAACAGCTCATGGGCCTGATGGTCATAAAGAAGCTTCTGCCAGCCAACAAACAACACTGTTAGTGCATTTTCCTAGCCCATTAAGAAAAGACACTCAAAATTTTATTGAAAAAGATTTTGCTGATAAAACAGGGCATACAGTTAGTATCTACATGAAAAGAAGTAACGGTTTCTCTAAAGACCTTAATGACAGTATTAAAATAGGTGAGCTTAATCATAGTGTAATAATGTCATACGGCAGAACAGGAGAACTACCTCCTGGAAGAGACATTTTTAAACATCTTCATAATAGCCGTGATCTAATGAAAGTAATGCCAAATCATTTAGATCTTAGATCTGAATTATCTGCATTTAACGACCCTAAAGGGCAGATGCATTTTCCATTTTTTGAGACAATGGTTATTTTATATAATCCTAAGTTAATACAAAAAGACTATATCCCTACAACCTGGGCAGCTTTAGCTGATTTTCCAGGTAAAATAGCTCTTCCTGGTAGAGGATGCTATGCAGTTAGAACCTTAGTTTCTCTATACCATACAGTAGGTGCTGAGAAATTTGAAGAAATAATCAAAAGTGCTAATATACCTAATCTAAAATCAAAAAGCACTGATGCTATTAGACCTTTAAAAAATGAAGATATTTCTAAAGCTTTATTAGAAGGAAAATTTGAAATTGGAGTAGCTACATTAACCAGTAAAAGAGTTCTTAAAGCTATTGCTGATGGTAAACTAGCTGTTATGTGGCCTGAAGATGGTGCTTTTGCATTCCCTTACCCAGTAGCTGTTAAAAAAGGT
Source organism: uncultured Piscirickettsiaceae bacterium (assembly GCA_964549645.1). Lineage (GTDB taxonomy): Bacteria > Pseudomonadota > Gammaproteobacteria > Thiomicrospirales > Thiomicrospiraceae > Hydrogenovibrio. Next base: position 2,322 of record CAZJWQ010000172.1, read on the forward strand.
GCTACTAAAGCCGAGTTAGCTTTATTTAACTATATTACTAAAGATGCAGACCTGCACAAAGAACTTTTAACTATGGGTCTTAGCTCTAGTTTATCTAATGGGCAAGTATTACCTATAGTAAAAGAAAATAACTTTAACTATAAGTTTATCCCAATAAAAACTTTAATGGACACTGATACACATGAACGTGTAATTAGCATTGTTCAAAAGCATATTTAAATAAGCTTTTAATAAATAAAAAAGGCAGTCTAGCTTCTGTTAGATTGCCTTTTTTTATGTTCAATTAATAATCCCGCTTTTATTTTTGAATTTAAAAACCCCTGTAAAGGGTTTTGTGTAAGCGCTCTTTTGTTAAATATAATTTTTCAAGGGTTTTTCATAAAGAATCATAAATCGATTCATCATAGAATTCCAGCCTCTTATTGACATTATCCATTTTCTTGATGCCGAGTCTATATAATAGGTTTAAGAAATTACTTGCGTGGTTATATTAATCAGTTTTATAATAAAATGCTTATACTTAGGAATTGGATATTTATCTCCATATGTGTATGAACAATGAATAGCATAAAATAAAAAGTGTCCGTTTTTTAGTAGGAGGCCAGTAGATGCCAAAAAAAATTATAGCTGTAATAGGGAATGCAAGCATCGAAAATGATATTAAAAAACAAAAAATATCTTTTGAGTTAGGTAAATTAATAATAGACAACGGTTTTATTTTGGCAACGGGTGGACTTAATGGCGTAATGGAATACGCATCAAAAGGAGCAAGAAACTCAAAAAACTATACCGAAAATTCAATAATTGGTGTTTTGCCTGACTATAACTCTGAAAACGCAAATAAACATATTGACATAGCAATTCCAACAGGACTTGGATTAGCAAGAAATTTAATGCTGATTAAGCAAGTTCTTTTCTGTAAATTCTTTAATTTAATCTCACCATTTAAAAA
>CAZJWQ010000173.1:0-3249 GCA_964549645.1 uncultured Piscirickettsiaceae bacterium
GTTATGATTAGTATAAATACATAAATCAGCTGCTATATTAAGTGACTTTTCAACCACCTCTTTGGCACTAAGCTCTGTATTTTGCATTAAGGCATGTGCGGCTGCGTGGGCATAACTACCACCAGAACCTATAGCAATAAAGTCATAGGCAGGCTCTATCACATCACCTGTTCCTGAAATTAAGAGCATATTATCATTATCGGCAACTAGCATCATAGCTTCTAACTTTCTTAAAGCTCTATCTGTACGCCAGTCTTTTGCCATTTCTACAGCAGAACGCATTAATTGCCCATTATGGGATTGTAATTTACCTTCAAAACGCTCAAATAATGTAAATGCATCTGCAGTTGCCCCTGCAAACCCTGCAATTATTTTACTGTTATATAGCCTACGTACTTTACGAGCATTGCCTTTCATAACAATATGCCCAAGAGTAACTTGCCCATCACCACCAATTACCATTTGCCCGTTTCTTTTTGCACATAAAATTGTTGTACCGCGGAAAGTTTGTTCATTCATTATTTTTTTACCTCTTTTGCTCTACTAATCCAGTAATTTGGTTTTCGATTATTATGCATTACTGCCAGTATAAATATTGTGTTGCTTTTCACCCTAAAAACAATTGAAAAAGGAAATTTAGTTAATAAAAATCTACGAGATTTTTTACCTATTTTTGTCCAAGCATAGGGCATTCCAGCAATAGCTTGATATGCTAATTCTAATTCCGATAAAAAATCTTCACCCAAGCCTTCCGCTTGACTTTGATACCAGTCATAAGAAGCTCTTATTTCATTCTCTATGTCAGGGTGAAATAATACCTAATCCTGCAAGTGATTGCACACATATAGCACAAGCTATTGATTCATATAACAATATTTTATTTTTCGGCAATATCAATAAGTATTGCACTCAAATAAAATTTGCTCTACGAATCAATAGCTTGCACTCTACATGCACAATCACTTGCAGGATTTAGGTAATATTTTAAACATCTGTTTTTTTTAAATTGCTTTTAATTTCATCCCAAGAAACACCTACGATACTTCCTTTTTCAAGTTCTGTAAGCCGTCGTTCTGACAATTTAACCCATGAACTTTCTATATCATCATCACATTTAGTTTCAAGTGATGAGATTAAACAATGAGCCGCCAAAGCCCGCTCTTCAAAAGAGAGGCTTTCTATATTTTCTATAAGCTGTTTAAAAACTGCCGACATTTTTAAATTTCCTTTTTTCTTCGTCTATTTCTTTTTTGCTCTTGGATGAGTTTTATCGTATACATTTGCTAAGTGTTGTAAATCTAATTTTGTATAAATTTGAGTAGTAGCTAAATCTGCATGCCCTAATATTTCTTGTACGGCTCGCAAGTCTCCACTAGATTCTAACACATGGCTTGCACAAGCATGGCGTAATCTATGCGGAGACATTTTGGTTGGTAATGATACTCTTTGGGCAAATTTATCTAAACTTTTTTGTACAGATCTTACCCCAAGCCTATTACCAAAACGATTAACAAATACTGCTTGCTCACCTTCTTTAATATATTTTGCTCTAATATTTAACCAGTTGTTAAGTGCTACAAAAGCCGTTTTACCTAAAGGTGATATTCTATCTTTTTTACCTTTACCTGCAACTTTTAACCAACCACTATCAATATCATCTAAACCTGGTGATAAATCTAAGTTTGTTAGCTCAGATACCCTTAAAGCAGCTGAGTATAAGCATTCAAATATGGCGTTATCTCTTATATCTTGCCATGTTTCTAAAGGCTGTTCTAACAGTTGTTTCGTTAAATCCACATCTAAACTTTTAGGTAGTGGCTTTGGTTGTTTTGGTGCTTTAACCATTTTAGCAGGGTTGTTTTTTAATTCTCCCACCATAATTAAAAATTGATAAAAGCTTCTAATAGCAGAAAGTTGCCTGGCAATTGTTCTAGCACTTATACCTTTTTGCATTCTGAAAGATACAAATTGCTGTATTATTTCTATGGTTATAAGCTGCCAATTGGTAAAATTATTTAAGAAACTATTAGGATCTAAAATTTCATTTTCTATATCTTCAGCTAAAAAGTCTCCACGATAAAAAACTGCAAAGGCAAATAAGTCTCTTTTGTAATTATTTATAGTATGTTGAGAAAGCCCTGCATTTTTTAAATTTATAAAAAAATCATCTATAAAATACATAATTAATTACCTATTACCTATATCAGGCATCTCTAATGATTAAAGGGGTTCATATAATTAGGTTCGTTTTTATAACCATTATTAATGCCTTTGGTAATTATTGCTACGGCATCATGTGGGTGTAAACTTTCTAAATGATTTATTCTTACCCAATAATCTATATAGTCATTACAAGTATTTAATTTAGTTTGCAAACGCCTAGCCGCATCTTCACAAAACATTAAATTAGCAGCATTTAAACGTGCAAACTCTTGTTCATCTTCTCTTTTAACTGTAGCTTGTACAGGGGTTTGAATAGCGTGCTCAATGTCATTAATTATTTTAGATAAATTAAAATTTTGTTGTGCATCTATTTTAAGTTTAACTTGAGCATAAGAACGTTGGCTATGCGGGGTAGCATTGATACCTTCTGGCGTACCTAGCCAAGTTTTTACAGTTTCAAAATCTAAAGTTGTATTATTAAATTGTTGGCTAAATGCTTCTTGAATTAATTGCCTAGATAGTGCCGCAGAACAAGGGCATGTTGAAGAGTAAGGGATAGTTACACTTATTTCACAAGTAAATTCACCCTTATGCATCTCACCACGAATGGTTACTGGGTAATATTTCCAACCAAAATTATCGGACTTTAAAGACTTTCTACTTTCATAATAATTAAAGCTATACTCAAGCAGAGCATTATCACTTAAATCTTGATGAGAAGATAAAAACTCTGCCAGAATTTTTTTAACTCTAGCAGTGGTTATTGCTTCATCTGTACTCATTTTATTAAGTAATAGATATAACCTAGACATGTGAATACCTTTACTAAGAGGATTATCTAAGCTTACATAGGCTTGAGCTTTGGCTGAAATTAAAAGTTCTTTTTGTCGGTTATTAAGAATAAGTATAGGCAGTTCAATACCAGACATTCCTACCCAATCTAACTTTTGTTGCGGTTTTTCATACGGTTGACACGCGATATCGGGCATGTGCTTAGGCATGCAATTTCCTTCGGTTAATTAATTTTTAAAATGAAAGAGGATTATAACATAAGTATAGTTTATACAAAGCTATCAAATTAAATCT
>CAZJWQ010000174.1:0-3237 GCA_964549645.1 uncultured Piscirickettsiaceae bacterium
TTGTAATTTTATCACTAGTATTAATTATTTTACCCTGTTGATCTATTATTAAAACCTCTGTAATACCCATTTGTGTGGCTATTTGTTGCCATTTTTGCTCACCTGCTATTAAAATAGCAGTGGCAGCCGCATCGGCAGTTATTGGGTTTTGGTGAATGACGCTAACAGATGCAAAAGTGTTGGCAGGTTGTGCCGTATTTGGGTCAATTAGGTGTGAATAGCGCTGCCCTTGCCATTCAAAATAACGTTGGTAAGTACCAGAGGTAACTATACTAAAATCACTTGGTATTTTTGCCTTGGCTATTATTTGTTGTGGGTTGCTTGGATCTTGAACACCTATTTGCCATGGTTTTATATTTTTACCTGCTATATTTTTGCCAATAACACTCATATCGCCACCTATATTAACTATCGCATTTGCTATATTTACTGATTTTAAATAGCTTATTGCTCTTTCTAAAGCCAAGCCTTTGGCGTTAGCTCCAAAATCTAGTTGAACTTGATTATTACTTGAAATTAATTGATTATTATTAAAGCTAATATGTTTGATTGATGGACGATTTTTTAACCATTTTTTTTGTAAGATTTTAGCAGGTGGTGGGCCTTGCCAATCTGCAGAATGAAATGACCACAATGCAATTAGCTTACCTATTGCTGGGTCAAAAATATAATTTGATTGTTTTGCTAATAATTGTGATGTTTGGATAAAACTTTTTACTTCATCGGTTACTGTAATACTTTTATTATTAGCTATTGCGTAGTTTATCTGGCTAACTATGCCGCCTTTATCCCAAGCATGCCATTTTTTATGCAAATAGTGAAAGTCTTGTTCTATTGTTTGAATTGCTAAGTTAGCAGTTGCTGCATTTACCCCTTGTATTTGTACTGTTACAAAAGTACCAAAGGCATAAAAAGTTTGTTGGTGGTTATCTGGTTGTGGTTTACTACATGAACTTAGTGTTAAAAAACTAATTATTAATAGTATTTTCAAGATGATCAAATAAAGTACCTGCTATATTGAAGTTGTATTGCTTATCAAGCTCTCTCATACACGTTGGGCTAGTTACATTTATTTCGGTAATATAATTTCCTATTACGTCTAAACCTACAAATATTAAACCTTTTTTTTGTAAAGTAGGTTTTATTTGTTCGCATAGCCAATAGTCTCGATCATTAAGTTCTACACCTACTCCCGTCCCCCCTGCGGCGATATTCCCTCTGTTTTCTCCTTTAGCAGGAATTCTGGCTAAGGCATAAGGAACTGGTTCACCATTAATTAGTAGTATACGCTTGTCTCCTTGGCTTATCTCTGGTAAAAACATTTGTGCCATTATGTGATGCTTACCATGCCCTGTCATAATTTCTATTATTACATTGGTATTAGTATCTCCACTTTTCACTCTAAATATTGATGAGCCACCCATAGCATCAAGCGGTTTTAAAATTATATCTTTATTTTTGCTAATAAACTGCTTTATTTCATCGGCATTAGCACTAACTAAAGTGGTAGGAATGCATTGTGGAAACCAACTGGCAAATAATTTCTCATTGGCATCTCGCAAACTTTGTGGCTTGTTTACTACTAATACACCATGTGCTTCTGCTAATTCTAAAAAATGCGTACAATATAAATAATCACTGGTAAAAGGTGGGTCTTGGCGAATAAGTATAATATCTAACGTGGTTAAATCTGTTTGTTGGCTGTTACCAAAACCGTAAAATTGAGAACCAGTATCGTTAAAATCTCTATCCCAAACTTTTAGTTCAGAAGTGTTAGCATAAGGCTTAGCATCTGCTAAAAATATATCTTCAGGTTGCATATAAAATAGTTGGTGCCCACGACGTTGGGCTTCTAACAGCATAGCAAACGAAGTATCTTTATAGGGTTTTATATTTGCTATAACATCCATTACTATGCCAACTTTTAACAGTTTGCTCATATTTGGTCGCCAGTTTGCTTGATTAGCTTAGCATCGGCAATTTCTCTGGCGGCGGCTAATAAAGCTAACCTAGCGACTACTCCAAAAGCATAAAAACGATTAGGAGGGGCATCACATTCTTGGCTGGAATCAGGGTTAGATGATGATTGTTCAAAAGATAAAGGCTCAAAATGCATACCTGGGGAATTTAAATTATCGGTAATAGTTTTACCTGTGTGTACCCTATAAAAACCACCAACAACTTGATTGTGTATCATGTAAACTACAGGTTCTGCAACTGCTCCTTCCCATGTTTCATGGGTATAAACACCTTCTTGTACAATCATTTGTTCAGCAACTAAACCTTCTTTTGCGGAGGACATTTTTTTACGCTGTTTATTATTTAACTTTAATATATCCTCTGCATCATCAATAGACACTATTGCCATACCGTAAGTTCCACTATCTGATTTAACCATTACAAATGGTTTACAAGAAATATCATGGGTTTCATAGTATTTTTTGGTTGTATCAAGCACTTCTTGTACAGATTTAGATAGGTTTTCAAAACCTATACGTTCTTTATAATTTATTGGGCCACATTGTCTTGAAAGTGGGCTTATTAACCAAGGGTCTATGCTTATTATCTCAGAAAATTCTTCTGCTATTTTTTGGTAATGGGTAAAATGATGAGTTTTATAACGACTTACCCAACCTAATTCCATAGGCGGTAGTAATACTTGGTCAAGATGCTCTAAAATCTCTGGTCGCCCTGCTGATAAATCATTATTTAATAAAACAGCACATGGAAAAAAGTTATCAACCCCAACTCTATTATCTTTTCTAACAATAGGTTTTAAAATTAATGTATTACCTGATGGTAATTTTATTGCTGTTTCTTTAGTTATTTCAGGGTTTAAACTAGCAATTTGTACTTCATAGCCTGCTAGGGTAACTATTTCTTGTAATTTACATAAGTTTTCTAAATAAAAAGTATTTCTGGTGTGGTTTTCGGGGATTATTAATACACCATCGGCAGTAGGACAGGCTTGAGTTACCGCATTTTGTGCCGCTTGTACAGCTAAGTGCTTTAAATCTGGATGTAAATTATTAAACCCTGCTGGGAATAAATTAGTATCAACAGGTGCAAGCTTATAACCTGCATTTCTTAAATCTACAGAAGCATAAAAAGGGGCAGGAGTATGGAGAAACTGTTTTCTAAACCAAGCTTCAATTTGCCCTTGGTTAGCAAGAAATTTATATTCTAATTCATGTATAGAACCAGATAAAGAAGTTTGTAAATGTGGGACGTTTTTAG
>CAZJWQ010000175.1:0-3139 GCA_964549645.1 uncultured Piscirickettsiaceae bacterium
TCAACATCTTGTAGTGTATTTTGCACTTGTTTTTTAAAACGATCTACTTGTAATTGTGTAGGTAATAAATTTAGTTCAAAATGTAAATATTCTGCTAGTGTTTTGAAAGCAGTTTCCTTGGCTGAGTCTAAATTAACTTTACCTTGTTTAATTGAACTACCTACTTTAAAGGCTACAAAATCACCAACATATTGAGACAGAGCTTCTTCCCAATCAATTTCTATAGCATGTATGGCATTTAAAAAATCTATACCTATTTTATCTTGATTATCGGCTATAGTTTTGTGGCTAACCCAGTCTATAATTGTAGTTTTTAATTTACTATCTGCTTGCCCAAGCAAATGAGGTTGTATGGTAAAAAAGCCATATTCATCATTTTCTTTAATGTTATAACTAATAAAAAAAGTATGCTTAATATCTGTAAAGATTAATTGAATTGTTTTTTTATTAACAATATTAAGATCCGCTCCCTGTTCTTCATCAAATTGTATTGCTTTATTTAAAATTAATTCAAAAGCTTTAGATAAGACTGTTGCACCCAATTTAGTGTTTTCTTTGGTGCTTTGTTTGGTGCTTTGTTTGGTACTTTGTTTGGTACTTTGTTTAGTATTGTTATTAGTGCTTTCATCATCACTCATTTAATATTTCCACCCTCTATGTAAAGCCACAATTCCATTTGACATATTTATGTATTCAGCCTTGTCAAAACCTGCTGCTATCATCATATTTTTTAAAGTTTTTTGGTTTGGATGCATACGAATTGATTCAGCTAAATATTGATAACTGGCTTCATCATTAGTAATAAATTTACCTAACTTTGGTAATATATTAAATGAATAAAAATCATAAGCTTTAGCTAGTAATGGCTGGCTTACTTGTGAAAATTCTAAAATCATTAGTTGCCCACCAGGTTTTAATACTCGGTACATCTCAGCCAAAGCGTTATCTTTATTGGTTACGTTTCTTAACCCAAAAGCTATGGTAATTAAGTCAAAGGTATTATCGGTAAAATTAAGTGCCTCAGCATTACTAATAACATAGTCTACATTATTTATTATGCCTGCATTGATTAACCTATCTCGACCCACTTTAACCATACTTTCATTTATATCGGCAAGCACTACTGTGCCAGTTTTACCTACTCGTTTGGCAAATTGTTTGGTTAAGTCACCTGTACCACCTGCTAAATCTAAAACTATATGACCTTCTCTAATACCACTTAATTCAATTGTATGCTGTTTCCATAGGCGATGAATACCCATAGACATTACATCATTCATTATGTCATATTTACTGGCAACAGAGTCAAAGACCCCTTTTACTTTTTGTTCTTTTTCGGCAACCGCTACTTCACTAAATCCAAAGTCTATTGTTGTTTTTTCATTCATCATAATTCCTTGTAGTTCTTTCTATAGCAACTTTTTGTAAGTAATTTTGCCATAATTGCTGTTGATTTTTACCAAGTTCATATAAAGTTTGCCAACTATAAATGCCTGAGTCATGCCCATCATCAAAATTTAATTGTATTGCATAATTACCTATGGGTACAATTGAGTCAATATTTACATTTTGTTTATTTAACTGTAAAACTTCTTGCCCAGGGGCATGCCCTGTTACTTCTGCTGATGGTGAATGTACCCTTAAAAATTCACAGCTATATTCAAAAACCTCACCTGTTTCAAAACTTATAACCAATTGTTTTGATTTATATTTTAATTTAATCTCAATTGGTTGCAACATTATTTAATACTCTATAGTATATATTGTGATAAATCTTGGTCTTGCACTAAATCTCCTAAACGCCCATCTACAAATTCAGCATCAATTAATATTTTAGTGCCTGCTTGGTCTGGTGCATTAAATGAAACTTCTTCTAATAAGTGTTCTAGTACAGTATGTAAACGCCTAGCTCCTATGTTTTCTGTAGATTCATTAACTTCAAAAGCTATTTCTGCAAGGCGTTGAATAGCTGTTTCTGAAAACTCAACTTCAACCCCTTCTGTTTGTAATAATGCAGTTGCTTGTTTGGTTAATGCGGCTTTAGGTTCGGTAAGAATACGCTTAAAATCGTTCACTGTTAAAGAGCTTAATTCAACTCTAATTGGTAAACGCCCTTGTAATTCTGGGATTAAATCAGAAGGTTTACATAAATGAAATGCTCCTGATGCTATAAATAAAATATGATCGGTTTTTACCATGCCATATTTAGTTGATACTGTGCATCCTTCAATTAAAGGTAACAAATCACGCTGTACACCTTCACGCGAAACTTCTCCTCCGCCTGCATCTTGTTTTTTAGCTACCTTGTCAATTTCATCAATAAAAACTATGCCTTGCTGCTCTACACTTTCTATTGCCATAGCTTTTAAATCATCTTGGTTGATTAAATTATTGGCTTCTTCTTCGCTAAGTTGCTTTAATGCATCTTTAATAGACATTCTTCTTTTTTGTTTTTTATTCTTGTTTAAACCCTCAAACATGCCTTGTAGTTGATTGGTCATATCCTCCATGCCTGGCATGCCCATAATTTCAATATGGGCAGGGCTTGCCGATAAATTTACTTCTATTTCTTTATCGTCCAAATCACCTTCACGTAAACGTTTACGAAACTTTTGCCTAGTATCAGACATATTATTATAACTTTCTTCTTCTCGTCCTCTTGCTGGCGGCAATAAAATATCTAATATTCTGTTTTCTGCTAAATCTTCTGCTTTACGCTTATGTTGTTTAACCGCTTGTTCACGTTGCATTTTTACAGCACTTTCTACCAAATCTTTAATAATAGATTCTACTTCTCTTCCTACATAGCCTATTTCTGTATATTTTGTTGCTTCTACTTTTATAAAAGGTGCGTTGGCAAGGCGAGATAAACGCCTAGCTATTTCTGTTTTACCTACCCCTGTTGGACCAATCATTAGGATATTTTTAGGGGTAACTTCTTGACGCAACTCCTCTGGTAACTGTGCTCTTCTCCATCTATTTCTTAGTGCAATAGCTACTGATTTTTTAGCATTATTTTGCCCTATAATATGGGTATTTAGTTCGTGTACAATTTCTTTTGGAGTCATCATTTTCAGTAAAGTTTCCTACTATATATTTAAGATTTGGTTTATTATAAAGTAATTTTATAATAAATAGA
>CAZJWQ010000176.1:0-3120 GCA_964549645.1 uncultured Piscirickettsiaceae bacterium
GAACAACAACAAACAGTATTTGCTAATATTTATGCTGACAATAAAGCAAAAAAAATACTTCTTTTAATTCAGACAAATATCAAAAAAATTATAACAAGTCTTTTAACTAAATTTATGATGGTACCCAAGATAATTTTAGTGGGTCAATCCTTAGCTAACATCAGTAGTGCGTCTTTTCCCTAAAGACCAACTAATTATTTTTCTAGAATGTATATCCATAATTACCGATAAATATAACCATTTATTTTTCACTTTTAAATAAGTTATATCAGCTACCCATATTTGATTTATATTTGTAGATTTAGGTTGAATTAATCTTAAGTTTTTTCCTTGAGCTGTAAACCTCTTTAAACCAGGTTGGCGACTAGTTACCTTAACAACTCGAGCTTGTACTTTTAGCTTTTGCATTAATCTAGCTATAAGAGATTTACCAACAATAATACCTTGCTGCTTTAATCTCTCATGTATTCTAGGGCTTCCATAAACGCCTCTATTTTTAATATAAATATCTAGTATTATTTCAGATAGTTTATTGTTCTTAATAGCTCGTTTAGAAGGCAGTCTTTTACGCCAAGAATAATAACCACTTTTAGATACATTAAGCCATTTACATAAAAAGACTACTTTATATTTTTTTCGGTTTCTTTCGATAAACAAATATCTTTGTGATGTTCTTCCGCCAGAAACCGTCGCCACTTTTTTAGTAGTTCATTCTCAAGTTTTAACTGTTTAATTTCTTGTTCAAGTTGAGATAATTTACTAAGTTTTTTAGTGTCTTTTGAAAGGTTTTTTAATTTAGTTCTTTTGTCAGCCACTATTTTTCCTTCACGATATTCTTTACGCCATCGTGACAGCATATAGGGGTGAATTCCCAGTGTTTTAGCAATGGTTTTTACTTGAGTGTTTTTGAAAAGACTAAGCTGTACCGCTTTAGCCTTAAATTCATTGGAGTACTTCCAAGTTTTTCTTGGATTGATATATTTTGGCATGGAACCATTTTCCTTTTTTAGTTAGGAAAAAATGTCCGTTTTTTGGGGGAAGTTCACCATGACACCATGGTCTCTTGTTAGGTTGTTTTATACTTCGGGATCAAAAAGATTATAATTGCTTTCCAAATTTAGCAGCCTCTTTTTTACTGGTAGCCCACCAGCATATCCAACTAGCTCTCCACTAGAGCCAATTATACGATGACAAGGAATAATAACACCAATACAGTTTGCGCCATTCGCGTTTGCAACCGCTCTAACAGCTTGCTTATTATTAATAGCCTTTGCAATGTCCAGATAGCTTGATGTTGTGCCATAGGGCACGTTCATTAATGCTTGCCACACACTTTTTTGAAACTCACTTCCTACCACCAGCAAGGGAATAGAAAATTTAATCCTACTTCCACAGAGATATTCATCTAGTTGTTTTCTTGTCTCTACCAGTACCTTGTCATTTTTTTCTTCATAATTTGCTGCCAACCCTTTTTTTAGCCTATTATCAATGCGTAAACGCATTTTTCTATATCTAAAATCAAGTAGGCAAAGCTTACCATTAAAAGAACCTAGGATAATTTCCCCAATTTTTGTTTTATGGTATTGGATATAGATAGTATTCATGCTATTTAAAGACTGATTCAAATGATTGATCCTGATTAATAGATTCTAAAATTTTGCTAAACGTGTCTTTCATTTTGTTATAAATAAATGGTCCCGAACTAATCCGGCTAACACCAAGCTCTTGTAAAGTCGAAAAGGAAGGTAGTTCAGGCATACACATTACATTCAAGGGAGTAGATAAACTCTCTACAATTTTTTTAATATCTGCTGCATTTGTTACACAAGGTACAAAAATACCATCTGCCCCAGCCTCTTCATAAAGTGCTACGCGAGTGATAGTTTCTTCCAAGGGGTTTTCTAATCCCATGATAAAAAAATCTGTCCGTACATTTAAAAAAATGTCGGCATTTTCTTGGGTAAGATTTTTTTTAATTGTTTTTAATATATCACTAAAATAAAAAGCGTCAACAATTTTTCGTTTCCCACTAATAACCACAGAGTCTTCTATATTAATCCCAGAAACTCCAGCCTTATTTAAAAGCATTATATTTTTGGTAATTTCCTTTGTATTTCTGCTGTATCCAGCCTCTATATCAACTGTAAGGGGCAGTGAAGTTTTTGTAATAATAGACTTTACAACATCTAGCAGTTCATTAAAGCTCATTTCCTCCCCGTCTTCATATCCTAGAGAGTCCGCAATTGCTGCACTTGAAGTGCCTATCGACTGATAGCCCATTTTTTCAAACATAAGTGCACTGTTCACATCCCAAACATTACCAATCTGAAGTGGAGAGTTTTGTTCATGTAGATTTCTAAAAAGTTGATGATTATTCATATTGATTACCTTAAAGGGCACCTCTAAAAACCTAAGCACAATTTATGAAACGCATAAAACAGCACTTTTTTCACGCTAAAACTCGGTCAATAGCATACTATTCACCTCCTTTTTGGGTAAAAAATGCACTATATTCTGCATTCCATAAACCACACTCAGGTTTTTAGAGGTACCCTTAATTAAAATTAAAAAATAATTATAGAAAATCAAAGACTATTTTTCATTCACCTAGATTCATTTTTTTAATTTTACTTAATGTTTGAGGTGCGATACCTAAATATGAAGCGATATGATAGGATTTAATTTGATTAAATATACGTGGGTATTCATCAAGCAAGCGTTTATACCTTTCATTTACCGATTCAGACATAAGAGAAATCACGCGTTTATACGTTGCTGTGTAATAAGTATTATGCAACCAAATACGTGCTAAATGTTCCCATTTTTTATCTTTAGAAATAAAATTATCTAACTCTTCTAACGATATTACATAAAAAACTGAGTTTTCAAGTGTCTCAAAGTTCAGCATAGAGCCAGTGTTTTCATAAAAACTAACGCTGTCATCCATAAAATGATTCAAACCATGTTTACTTTTCCCCCGAAAATACAGTTGCCATGTGAAATCTCTGCCGTTTAAGTCGATGAAGTATGACCTAGCTAAACCACTTTTAATAAACCATATATCTTTAAATACTTCACCAGATTGATGAACCATTGTACCCTTCTTAATCGTTACTTTGC
>CAZJWQ010000177.1:0-3117 GCA_964549645.1 uncultured Piscirickettsiaceae bacterium
TGCATTTGGTAGAGATAGGCGTTACCCTATAACTAGCCATTATGTAGAAAATTAAAACGTAGAAAATTAGTCTTCGTCGTTTATTTCACGCTCTCCAGTCCAGCCTGAATTTTTTGCCTTTTTTATAGCTACATTATGAATTTGTAAATGCTTTGCTTTTAAGTCATCAGGTAAATTACTTACCATGCAACCATATTTATCCCATTCAATATCAACTTTATGGGATAAAGCACTAACCATGTCGTAGCTCCAGTTTGTACAAGTTTCAGACTTTTCAATGATGTTAAAGACCCAAGCATCTCTAATTAATTTACCAATAGGTGTCATGCCTCCATTGGCATCATTTTCAAGACCTGCGTATTTTTTATTCATTATTTTATGCCTTTATCTTAGGGGTTAAGGTCGATAACCTGTTGAGTGTTTTGTGCATGTCTAGTCATACCCAGTTTATTATAGGCATCACGCATTAATCTTAAAGAATCTAAAATTACTATAGATTCTGGGAAGTTTTCCACTATATATTTTGTTCTATTTACAGATGCTAAATAAGCATGCCTGTCATAATAATATTGAGCTACTAATAACTCATGCCTAGCCATTCTGTTTTTTAAAACAATTAACCGCTTACTAGAATAAGTTGCATATTTACTATCAGGAAATCTAATTAATAATCTTTTATAAGCATTAAAAGCATCTTGGGTAGATTTCATGTCCCTATTAGCTGGGTCTGTTAACCAGCTATCAAGCCAGCTATGGTTTATGGAATCTGTAGCTAAAGCTTTTAAAAAGTATGCATAAGGTAGGGCGCTATGTTTTGGGTAGAGTCTAATAAACTCTGCTAACTCTCTTTTAGCCGATTCTGGTTCCTTATTTCTATAATAAGCATAGGCTAATTCTAAAAATGATTGTTCGGCATAAATGCCATAAGGAAAGAATGATTTTAACTTTTGATAATAGGTAATAGCACTTTCCCATTGCCCTCTATCAAAATTATCTTTAGCAAAATAATAAAATTCTTCTACTGTCCATTCAGATTCATCTTTTTCTTCAAAAACTGTACAGCCTGTAAAACTAAAGCTTAAAGCAATAATTAAAGCTAAATATAAATTTTTAGTGAGTTGAGTTAAGCGTAAAGTCATAAAATTAGGTAGAATATTGTAAATATAAAATTATAGCATGAGATTAACTTTTGAGTAGCCTAGAATTAACCACAAAAATACCAATAGAAAAAATAGCAAGCAGGTTAGATGTCGTATTAGCTGAAATTTTTGCCGATTATTCACGTAGTAGAATTAAAGATTGGATTAAACAGGGCAAAGTTAGCCTAGATGGTAGCCTGCAAATGAAACCAAATTTTAAAGTTTTAGGGGGCGAACTAGTTCTTATAAAAGCCGAACTAGCTGAAGAAGTTAGTGCCGAGCCCGAAAATATAGCTATTGACATAGTTTATGAAGATGACGATATTTTAGTTATTAATAAACCAATAGGTTTAGTTGTCCACCTAGGGGCAGGCAACCCCAACGGTACTTTACTAAATGCTTTATTATTTCATTCTCCTGCGATACGAGAAGTTCCAAGAGCTGGTATAGTGCATAGGTTAGATAAAAACACCTCTGGATTAATGGTAATAGCTAAAAATATACCTGCACAAACTCATTTAGTAGAGCAGTTACAGCAGCATACTGTCGGCAGGATTTATGATGCTATTACAGTAGGTTGCATGAAAACGGGTGGCACTATAACGACCAATATAGGCAGGCATCCAACTGATAGAATTAAAATGGCTGTGTTAGCTCATGGTGGTAAAAAAGCAGTTTCACATTATAGAGTATTAGAAAAGTTTCGTAACCATACACGTATTCGTGTGCAACTAGAAACTGGTAGAACTCATCAAATAAGAGTGCACATGGCATCGCTTGGTTTTGCTTTGGTTGGCGACCCAACTTATGGTGGGCGCTTACGCTTACCAAAACAAATGATGGCTGAATTTATAGATATTTTAAGAAGCTATAAACAACAAGCATTACATGCAGGGCAGTTAAGCTTAGTACACCCAAAAACAGCTAAGCCAATGCAGTGGAAAGTGCCTATGCCAGAAGTGATGTTAGAGTTAATAGACATGTTAAGAGATGATTTGGAAGATTATCAAGCTCAACACAGTGCCTCTTACGATAGTTATGACTATGATGACGGTGTGGAAGTAGAGTGGGTTAATGATGCAGATATTAAAAATAATTAATTTTGAAAAAATCTAGCTTAAGTACATCTTTAATAAAAGCCAATTGGCAAACCTCTAATAAAATACAAGCTTTTTGCACTACTCGTATTGGCGGGGTTAGTAGCGCACCTTTTGATAGTTTTAACCTAGCCACTCATGTAGAAGATGATCTTTTAAGCGTTTTAAAAAATAGGCAAATATTACAAACAAAACTAAAATTATCTGCCCAACCTTTATGGCTAGATCAGCAGCACACAACAAAAATTATTGCCTGGGATGGTAAGGCGTTTGCTAAAGCTCCAGTTGCCGATGCCGCTTGGACTAATCTAAGCAATAAAGCAGTAGCGGTAATGACTGCAGATTGCCAGCCAATATTAATTACCAATATAGATGAAACTTTTGTAGTTGCCATACATGCAGGTTGGCAAGGTTTGTTAAATGGTATAATAACCAAATCTATTTTACAATTACCAGAGCTGCCTAAAAACTTAAAAGTTTGGATTGGTCCATCTATTAGCCAAACAAACTTTGAAGTAGACTATGAATTTATGCAAAAGTTTATTGATAAAAAACAGCATAATATTCAGTTTTTTAAGAAAAAAACAGCTAAAAAATATACTGCCAATTTAGTTGGTATTGCAGTCTTAGAAATGCAATGTTTAGGTGTAACTAATATAACTAATAGTAATCTTTGTACTTATAAAAGTTCTGCACAATTTTATTCTTATCGTCGCCAACAAAAAACTGGCAGAATGGCTTCTATTATTTGGCTAGAGTCTTAATTTAGCCAATACATATATCCAATTTTTACTTGTGGACTAGGGTATAATTCCCGATTTAAATATAAGTGTAAATTCTATGAGTTTTTCTAGCCTTGGTTTGTCCAAACAAATTTTAAA
>CAZJWQ010000178.1:0-3084 GCA_964549645.1 uncultured Piscirickettsiaceae bacterium
TAGCTCCATCAGCTTTTGAAGCAGGGTTTATGTCATTAGCACATAGTGATGAAGACATTGAAAAAACTATTATTGCCGCTAAAAAAGTTATGCAATCTTTGTAGTACCTAAATCCTGCAAGTAATTGTGCATATAGCACAATCTAGGTAGAATTATTTTTGGCAATAAAAAACCGCTATTAAGCGGTTTTTTATTAAGTTATTATCTAATAGTTTTTATCTATTAGTAAACTCAGGGTAAGCTTCCATGCCACATTCTGACTTGTCTGCTCCATCCATTTCTTCTTCTGCTGATAATCTAATGCCCATAACTTTCTTTAATATAAACCATAGTAAAAAGCTAACACTAAATACCCAGGTAAATATAACAACAATGCCTGTTAACTGAGCAACTAAGGTTGCATCAGGGTTGGTAAAGGTAACAGCTATTAAGCCGAATATACCAACCACACCATGTACTGAGATAGCACCTACAGGGTCATCTATTTTAAATTTAGAGTCTAATATTAAGATAGAAAATACAACAATAACACCACCAGCAAGACCAATAAGAACCGCTTCAAATGCTGTAGGGGCTAATGGTTCTGCGGTAATAGCAACTAAACCTGCTAAAGCACCGTTAAGCATCATAGTAAGGTCAGCTTTACCAAATTTAAGCTTAGCAGCAATTAATGCACCTATTACACCAGCAGAAGCTGCCATTAAAGTATTTACAAAAATCATTGCTACTGCATTGGCATCTTCAACGCTGGATATTTTTAACTGTGAACCTGCATTAAAACCAAACCAACCTAACCATAATATAAATACTCCAAGAGTAGCTAAAGGCATGTTAGAGCCTAGTATCGCACGAGATTTACCATCTTTAGAGTATTTACCTTTACGAGCACCAAGTAAGATTACTGCAGCTAAAGCAGCCGATGCACCAGCCATATGTACAATACCAGAACCAGCAAAATCAGAGAAGCCTAGTTCACTTAAGAAACCACCGCCCCATGTCCAAAAACCTTGCATTGGGTAAATTATAGAAGTAAAAACTATTGCGAAAGCAAAAAATGCCATTAGCTTCATACGTTCAGCAACTGCACCTGAAATAATCGACATAGCGGTTGCAACAAAAACAACTTGAAAGAAAAAGTCAGACATATTTGAATAGTAAGGAGCATCATCGCCACCTGCTACTACTGCTGCTACGGTGTTGTCACCACCAACTAAAAAGCTAATACTAGGTATAACACTATTTATAGCATCACCAGAGTACATTATGTTGTAACCAACCAGCATATACATGGTACATGCGATGGCAAATAACCCCATATTTTTAGCTAAAATTTCAGTAGTGTTTTTTGAGCGAACTAAACCTGCTTCTAACATGGTAAAGCCTGCTGCCATCCACATTACTAAAGCTCCTGCCATTAAAAAATAGAAGGTGTCCAGTGCATAACTCAATTCGAGTACTTGTTGTTCCATAATTATATTCCTATATTAATTTATTTTAAAGAGCCATATCGCCTGTTTCATCAGTACGAATTC
The DNA here is from genome assembly GCA_964549645.1 of uncultured Piscirickettsiaceae bacterium. GTDB lineage: Bacteria > Pseudomonadota > Gammaproteobacteria > Thiomicrospirales > Thiomicrospiraceae > Hydrogenovibrio. The sequence goes on from CAZJWQ010000178.1 coordinate 1,533, forward strand.
TTATAGCTTGCTCTAGTGGTGATACAAATATTTTGCCATCACCTATTTTGCCAGTTCTAGCAGCATTACTAATAGCTTCAATTACACTGTCAACTTTATCGTCTGCAATAGCTATTTCTATCCTGATTTTTGGTAAAAATTCTATAGCATATTCTGCCCCACGATATATTTCTGTGTGCCCTTTTTGTCTGCCAAACCCTTTTGCTTCTGTTATAGTCATTCCATGAACTTCCACTTCATGTAAAGCCTCTCTAACATCATCAAGCTTAAAGGGTTTAATCATTGCTACAATTAGTTTCATATATTGTTACCTTTGGTTGTTCTAAATTACTTAGGTTAGCATTTAGAGTTAAATTAAAATAGTTTACGTTGTCATTAAAAGCATTGGTTGTGCCAGTTGTTATTTTTAATATCATAAACAATAGGTTATGCTATTTTATCCTGTTATCACGGATATGAAAGATGGAGGTAATGATTGTTATTGGTGCGTAATGCACATTATTGATTCAGTGTTGTAAAGCCCTAATCCCCATATAGAGATTGGGTATATAGTGCTAGACCTTGTTTGCTAGGCGTTTGCAAAAAATCTTAGCTTAACCCATCGGTTAAGCGGGCATTTTTTGTGAATGCCTAGCGAATAAGGGCTGGTGCTAGATGCCAATTCTCTATATGGGGATTAGGGCAAAGGTATGATTAATTGAAAATTCCTAAAGTTTTTTTAGCTATTATGGTTCAGGCAGTTGCTTTTGTGATCTTAGTAATTGTGGTTTGGTTTTTACCATTGGTTATTGCCCCACCATATAATTTATTATATTTAAGTGTTCTAATGGGTTTTATAGCATTAATTTTAAGTATCTTAATTAATTTACCTAAATGGTGGTTATGGCTACAATTATTTTTTCCTGTTATTATTTATTTAGCCTTACAACAAGAAATTAACCCATTATATTTTTTAGCTATATTTATTTTATTATGGCTAATTTTTTCTAATTCATTTGGTAATAGGGTTCCTTTATATTTAACTAATAATAGTACAAGGCAGGCATTATTAATTTTGATGGAAGAGACAAATCATAAAGAAATTAAATTTATTGATTTAGGTTCGGGTTTTGGTGGCAATGTTGTGTTTATTTCTAAGCAAAATAATGTAATAAATTCTGTAGGGGTAGAAACAGCTCCTATTCCCTATGCTATATCTAAGCTAAACAGCTTTATAAATGGTGGTCAAATATATGCACAAAACTTATGGAAAACTTCATTAAAAGATTATAATTTTATTTATGCATTTTTATCGACAGAATCAATGCCTGAATTATGGCAAAAAATTATTTTAGAAGCCGATGAGAATACTATTTTCGTTTCAAACAGTTTTGCAGTTCCTGAGGTTACACCCACGCAAATATGGGAGTTAGCAGATAGTAGAAAAACACACCTTTATATATACAATGTAAAAGAGTTTAAAAATGATGCCTAATAAAAAACAATTAACTAATGTTATTCCCGACTTCAACAAAACACCACCCCCCTAAAAAATAAATTCTTTAAAAATCAA
>CAZJWQ010000179.1:0-1767 GCA_964549645.1 uncultured Piscirickettsiaceae bacterium
CAAAAGCACTATACAACGATAAAAGCAGAATATCTTTAGAGATTATATGCCCAATCAATCAAGGATCTTTTTGGTGTATACATATCCGCCACTACACCCAACAATCCTAAGAAGTTCATCGCCAATGGAAATGCATTCAGGCCTAAAAAGAATATTGCTGTCAATTTTCTAAACGGTCTTTCTGCTAAAATTCAAAGCATATTTCTTGAGCAAGAATCAAAAAAAACATGGTCTATCACAGTGACGCTCAACACGGTGAACTTGTTAATGTTATTTATGGAAACTCACCTTTCATACCTAACCGGCACAAGAAACATAAAAAACCCATTCATATCTCCCTCTCAACTTAGTCAAGATGGCTTTTACATTTGGAATGACAAAAATATCAATAATGGCTATACCACCAGAACAGGTTATTTACCTCCCGCACTCGTTGAGGATGTTTTTCGGTTTGAAGAAGTGATTCAATTTCTAATGGGCAAGGTTAAAAAAAGCAAAAGTTTTCTCAAAGGTTCTTTAGACAAACTAACCCCTTTAAAGGCTTGGAATAGCGCTCAAATAAACACCACTAGACCAGTATATAGTAATGGCTTTTTTTTATTGAAGTTCTCGACCAACAGTAAAACAATTAGCGCTTGTGACTATACAAGGCATCAGGCAGAAAAAATTACCAAACCTTTGCTCGATGAACAAAATAATAATTTCTTTAAAATGGCAAAAAACTCCAACCGACATTTTTTTCGATCAACGCTGATCGAAAGGGGGCTTAATCCTGAATATGTTGATGAATTAATGGGGCATCGTCACATAGGCACTGAATCATGGAATCAAAGAGGTATGTTTAACCCATTAGATTTTAAAAAAAATGTAATCAAAACCGTCAACAATATTTATAGTGAATTCAATGTAAAATCTCCTCTTAAGAAAATTAACCTAAAATGAATATGCTCAAAGCTTCTATCTCTGAAATCCAAGATTTAGTTGTCGAATTCTGGCAAGAAACTATTGGAGAGGCGGCTAATGAAGAGATTAAAATACACCTTCAGTCTACACGTGAAAAAATAACCAATGAAATTTTAGGTAACAAAACAAGAGAAAGTGAAGATCTTTTGCTTTTACTTATGTTTAGCTTGCCTAATGAACACAGCGTAGATTACTCAATTCTATCTACAATAATGCTCTTAGATGAAGAAATAGAAGGCTCCCTTGCTAAGCTTAAGGTAGGTATTGAAAGTCTAGCAACCGCATCCCAATTATTTAATTTGCTAGTTGAAAAAGGATCTCTTCAAAATTTATGGAGCATTCCATACCTTCAAGAAATCCACAAAATTCATTTTATTAAAAATCCACTCGCTGAAGAGTCTCAGTGGCAAAATTTATTATATATAGAAACATTACAACAACAGTTTATAAAGCAAATAACAGCAACAAACTTTAACCCTAATAACTATTCAGATACTGAGAAAGTAGCTATCTTATTATTAAGCTTAATGATAAATAGTGCTGTTCTCAGTAAAGAGCACCTGCTAAATACTTTAGAGCAAAGCATGCAACAAAAAAACTATCTGTATTTTAAAGGTCGATTGTTTTTTGAGCTTCTTAGCGACCCTTGCAACCCTCCTAAAAAGGTATTCATTTCCCAAGTAACAGAATTCCTTATTTATAGAATAGAGCCTTGGAAATCAACATTTTTAACAACCGTGTTTGAAAAACAAGGGCAAAGCCTACAAAATGATTTATTGTTATCATTAAAGATGATATTAAAGA
>CAZJWQ010000179.1:1867-3084 GCA_964549645.1 uncultured Piscirickettsiaceae bacterium
AAAAAGTCTATCTACCCAACAAGTTTGCAAGGCTGGTGTAAGTCTATCTCAACTTATCAATACCAGAACTGGCCTCCTATTTTGATAGCCCACAATACTAACCGCCATATTAACCATTCTTTAAATACCAGTGCTTCTAAAAGAATTTTAAAGATTGAATCTATGCAGCCAAGTCTTGTAAAGTTTACTCTAAAAAATACAAATGAGCAGCCTGAACAAAAAACCTATTATTTTAGAGAAATACGAAAGATTTTTGATGTCACAGTAAATAAAGGCAACCACTCCCAACAACTAGCAGAGATTCTTGCCAAGTCTAACCATCTTTCCTTAAGATTAACTGATAACCACTTATTACTTTTAAAATGGGGGGGCAGTTACTTGGCTCTAACCCATAAAGGAGAGTTCAAAAAAAATCCAAAACAAATTTTGAAAAAGATAAGTGCTATTGGCAGGCATCTAATCGGGTTAGCTGATGATTGCTTTATTGAAAAAATCAGTATCGAGGATCGAATCCAACTTTTCAGAGAAGTTATTGAGCAAGCCACCTCACTAAGAAACAAAAATGATATTCAGTACCATCTTAGAGATTTTAATACTTGGCTAGAAAAACAGAATCCCAGCCTAAAAATCTTAAACAAAGAATCCGTATTTAGTACACCCAGTATGACTGATATGACCGTCAACGCTAACCTTATAAGCTTTGATGAGTACCAGTCAATCAAATCATCCATACAAGAGCTAATAGCCAAATACCCTGGTCATAATTCCTATCCATTGCTTTTTATTATATTAATTTTTGGTTTTCGATTAGGCCTTAGAATCTCAGAAACTATCGATCTAAAACTACAGGACTACATTTATTGCCCAACATCCTCTCAACTACTTATTAGAGAAAGTGTCGATAGAAAAATTAAAACGCTAAATGCTAATAGAACAATAAAACTAGTGGGTTTACTCTCGCCCGAAGAATTAGCATTTATAAATTCCTTTTTTCAAGAACAACTAAAAATAAGAAAAATTAAGAAGCTGACCTCATCTAATCAATTTTTCTTTTCTTCATCTAGTGAAGGGGATAAATTAAAATCTCGAGAAAACCTAAAAAGTAAATTAATGCTATTAATCAGAGAAGTTTGTAATGATGCAAGCATTATGTATCACCATTTAAGACATAGTTTTGCCAGTTGGCATTTTTTGGCTGCAAGTATTACAGAATTTGA
>CAZJWQ010000180.1:0-3078 GCA_964549645.1 uncultured Piscirickettsiaceae bacterium
GGTTAAATTTATTTAAAGAGGTTAAATCTATTAAGCAAGCACAGCCCAATATTTTATAACCTACCTGCTCACATAAAGTAGCGGTGGCTTGCATTGAACCGCCTGTAGCAATTAAATCATCTAATATTATTACTTTTTTGCCATCACCTTGTTGCATTTCTAGCACATCTGAACCATATTCTAGCCCGTATGATTTAGTCGCATAAACATTGGGTAATTTACCTGCTTTTCTAGCTTTAACAACGCCTTTGTTATGCTTATAAGCAAGAGCAGATGCAAAAATAAAACCTCTTGATTCTATACCAACTAAATAATCCACACTTTGCCATTCTTGTTCGCTAAACAGAGCAGACATAGCATTAATAGTTTCAGTAAAGTGAGTTTTTAATAACGGAGATATATCACGAAATAATATACCTTGTTGTGGAAAATCAGCCACTAAATCTAAGTGTTGTGATAAAGATGATTCTTTCATTTTTTATAAAGGTCTTGAGGATTAATGATTGGGTTAGATAAAATTTTTATTTTATTATTATTAACTTGGCTGTAAAAACAGCTTTTGCGACCAGTATGGCAAGCAGGGCCTGTTTGATCAACTTGTAATAAGATGGTATCGCCATCACAATCAAAAGTTAAACTCTTTAATAGTTGTATTTGACCAGATTCTTCACCTTTACGCCAGTAGCTTTTTCTGGAGCGTGACCAGTAACAAACGCGACCTGTTTCTAAGCTTTCTAATAAAGATTTTTCATCCATCCATGCCATCATTAATACTTCTTTAGTATCATATTGTTGTGCAATAGCAGGTATTAAACCATTATTATCATATTTAATATGTGGCAAAATATCTAGCCAATTAAATGTATCACCTTGCTTAGTGATTTCTAAAGCTTTAAATGAAATTTTTAGCATGTCAAATTCGCAAATATTAAATTAGGTTTTACGTTTAGCCGTAGCAAAAGCGGCGGCAAAAGGGTTATTGGAAATAGTGTTTTTAATAGGGGTTGGTTTTTTAATACTAACTTGTGATTTTCTACCTATTGCTAGCATAGCATTAAATAATTCAGCAGTTGCTTGGGCATCAGCCAAAGCATCATGGGCATCACCAGGGAAAGGTTTATTTAAAATTTCTTCATAGGCAACAGTTAATTTAGGGGTTTTATAGAACCAATACATTTTTTCAGATTGCCAGCGTAAAGCTCCTATTAAATCTTTAGCATGCACCGCGATGTCTAACCAAGCGTTATAGTCTAGCTCAAATTCTAAAATCTTTTTCTCGGCGCTTTTTTGTAAATAAGCAAAGTCAGATTCTGTACTGTAAGCTAATACAATGTCAGCATTGTGTAAAATTGGATAGAACTCTTGCCATGCTGTCGCTAGTAATGGAGCATCTTTTACCATTTCTGTAGTGATATTATGCTTGTCGTTATGAGGGATATCATAGCCTGGGTTAATTAATTGGCTATAAAGCTCTTTACCATCTAAGTCGCAAATAGAAACCTGAAGTATATCGGCAGAATCTTTACTAGAGATATCGGTAGCCTCAATATCAATACAAACAACTTGTTTGCCTTTAATATCATTATTAGCTTCTTTTAACTTAAATAAGGCATCATTACGGCGTTCTTGAATTAAATTAATAACTTCAGATGAAGTAAATTCAGCAATTAAGGCAAATAATTTAGTTTTTAATCTAGTAACTGACTTAGTTAAAGATTTCTGAATATTTTCATCTTCACTGGCAGTTTTTATAAGCTCATCAACAGACATGATTTTGCCATTGACTAACATGTTATTTAAAATATATTCAACAATTTTTTTATCATTAAATTTTAATTTTTCTAAGGCGGGAATTTGTAAGGTAGCATTAAGTAAAGCTTTTTCACCCTTAGCAGGAGATGCAATAACATTAATACCTTTAATGTTTAAGCCATCTGAAGAAGCAACCGCAACGATATACTCTTTAATTGGTTGATTACGTTTATCAATAAGGATTAATTGTGCATTGCTCATGTGTTTATGCTCTAACTAGAGGGCACCTCTAAAAACCTAAGCACAATTTATGAAACGCATAAAACAGCACTTTTTTCACCCAAAAACTCGGTCAATAGCACACTATTAACTTCCTTTTTGGGTAAAAAATGCACTATTTTCTACATTCCATAAATCACACTTAGGTTTTTAGAGGTGCCCTAGAATAAAAAAGGTTATTTTAACGGAAAAATAACAATTATAGTTAAGCTATTTATAATTTTTTTTGTTAAAAATTATAACAAGCCTGCAACAATAAACAGGCTTGAAGCATTTTATCTAAATATTACTTAGCAGAATTATATAACTGGGTTACTTTATCCCAATTTACAACATCCCACCATGCTTGCATATAAGCAGGGCGTAAATTTTGGTAGCGTAAGTAATAAGCATGTTCCCATACATCTAAAGCCAAAATAGGAGTACCTTTAGTATTGGCAACATCCATTAAAGGGTTGTCTTGGTTTGGCGTTGATGATATTTCTAATTTTCCATCATTAGATACTGTTAACCAAGCCCAACCTGAACCAAATTGAGTGGCTCCTGCAGTATTAAATTTGCTTTTCATCTCATCAAAACTACCAAAAGTATCATTAATGTCTGTAGCTAACTTACCCGTAGGCTTGCCCATGCTATCACCGCTCATAACACTCCAAAAGAAAGAGTGGTTCCAATGCCCGCCACCATTATTACGTACTGCAGGTGATATAGAACCAGCGTTTGCGACTAGTTCATCTAAGGTTTTATCAGCATGTTTAGTATTTGCAATAGCATTATTTAAATTGGTTATATAGGCATTATGGTGTTTAGTGTGATGAATTTCCATAGTGCGAGCATCTATAGATACCTCTAAGGCATTGTAATCGTAAGGTAATTCTGGAAGTTTAAAAGTCATGTTTTTCCTCATTTTTTATATTTTATGAATAACCTAGTTATTAGGTAGGTTATTATTATACCCTAAATTTAATTTAGAGATTTTTGGTAACTATATTCCCTAATCCCCGAATAGAAAATTGGCATCTAGCACCAGCCCTTATTCGCTAGGCA
>CAZJWQ010000181.1:0-3075 GCA_964549645.1 uncultured Piscirickettsiaceae bacterium
ACAAGCTATTGCTTTGTATAGCATATTTTATTTTTCGGCAATATCAATAAGTATTGCACTCAAATAAAATTTGCTATACAAAGCAATATCTTGCACTCTATATGCACAATTACTTGCAGGATTTAAGTTAGAATAAATGCCATTTTACACATTTTAACCCATTTTACACATTTTAATTTTAGGGTGGTAGTTTTTGCGAATTCTTGACAAATATATTTATAAAGAATTATATGCAACTTTTTTTGCAGTTCTTGCCGTATTATTATTAATAACATTTGGCACCGAAACCACTAGATTACTAGCCGATGCGGTTAATTTTAAAATACCATCTTCAGTAGTCTTTCAAGTTGTATTATTTAAAATACCTGCGGCTTTAGAAATTATTTTACCCTTAGTTGCTTTGTTGTCGGTAATGCTTGCAATGGGTAGGCTGCATCAAGATCAAGAAATGGTAGTTTTAAATAGTTGCGGTATTAATGACAGATATTTTCAGTGGCGTATTTTTTGGTTTTTATTACCACTAGCCATTTTAACGGCATGGATTACTTTATATGTTACCCCGTGGAGTTTTGAGCAAGAAAGAAAAATAATTACCCAAGCCCAAGAAGCCAGCCCTTTGGGAGCAATTGTTCAAGGTAGATTTAACCAGTTACCTAATAATAAAGGGGTATTTTTTGCAAAAACTATTTTGGCAGATGAAAGTTTAGAAGATGTTTGGATGAAGCTTAATGATAATGGCGAAGATATAATAATAATGGCACCAACAGGTAGGTTTAGCATGATTGATGAAAGGTTAGTGTTGGTATTGTTTAATGGCATAAGCTACCAAGGTCTTGAAAAAACAGATGCTTTAAGCGTGCGTAAATTTGAACGGTTTGAAGCTTATTTACCCGAAATACAAACCACCCCATTACCCAAAAGACATTTTGAAATATCAACCATAGAGTTATTGCAATCTGATAATTTACAAGAGCAAGCCTTGCTACAATGGCGAATTATTATCCCTTTTTCTATAATAGTGCTAGGGTTATTAGGCTTAAAAATGAGTAAAACCAAACCACGAGAAGGGCGGTTTGCTAAAATATTTTTAGCTTTAATACTTTATGTAGTATTTAACCAATTATTAGTAACTAATAAAGAAATGTTAGAAAACGGTACTATACCTATGTTTATTGGTTTATGGGCAGTGCCAGTGCTATTTTTAATTTATGCACTTTATAAGAGACAACCTAGATGAATTTAATAGAGCGTTATCTCGGTAAGACATTGGTAATACATACCTTAATAGTTATTTTTGTACTGTTAATTATTTTAGGTTTTTCAGAATTTATGATTCAAATGGGTAAATTAACTGAGGAGTATACTCTTACTAAGGGGATATTATACACCTTACTTAAACTACCAGTTTTTGCTTATGAAATGTTTCCAATAGCAATATTAATAGGGGCTTTATTAGGTTTAGGTGGTTTAGCCAACCATTCAGAATTAACTATTTTACGAGTTACAGGTTGGTCAATAAGACGTATTTTTTGGGCATTAATGAAAACAGTATTTGTTTTTTGGATAATTGTAGCAATTATAGGCGAAACCTTTGCTCCAAAAGCCGAGGGCTATGCAAAAAAAATACGTGGAGAAGCTTTAAATATAAATTTTTCTATTGATAATCAACAGTCATTATGGCTAAGAGAAGAAAATAGGTATATTCATATAGGTAAAATTATATCAGCAGATAAATTGTTAAATATAAGTATTTATAACATAGAAAACAATAAGTTAAATTATACTATTCATGCTAATTCTGCTGTATTTGAAGCTGATCAATGGCTGTTAATGGGTGTCACTACTAGCAAATTAGGCTGGCAAGAACAACAAATCCAAGCGTTTTCACAGCACAAATGGCAAGGGTTAACCTATCAAGTTAATCAACAAAATAGCCAAATAATTACACTGCCATTAGACCCAAGTATGCTAAAAAACTTAAGTTTAGATACTAGATATATGGGCATAGTAGACCTTTATAACCATATAATATTTTTAGAACAAAATGATTTAAATGCAGATACTTTTAGGCTAGAATTTTGGCGAAAAATAGCAACCCCATTAGTGATTTTTGGCATGATAGCATTAGTTTTTCCGCTTGTATTTGGCTCACAACGCCAAGTAAACATTGGGCAAAGGGTTTTTATAGGCATAATAATAGGTATGGGCTTTCATTTATTAAACCAAATATTTGGTAATTTAAGTTTGGTGTATAATTTATCACCAATTATTGGTGCTTTTTTGCCCTCATTAATCCTAATTAGCATAGCATTATTCTTAATGAAGAGGTTAAGATAAGGGTATTCCCTAAACATCTAATCCCATTCAAATAAGTGTTCTAAACGTGCGGTTATCATGTTTGACATTATTGATAAAAAATATGTGCCTAATTCTGGGCTAAAACGATTAGAAGTTGCCCCTAAAGCTAATACTCCCCATATCTTGTTTTCTTGCCCCAAGGGCAGTAAACACACAGAAGCCATTTTTTCTTCTGTATTAAATAAGCCTTTTTGCCAATCATTTTCAAGTAAACCACAAGTAGGTTGTTGTGTTTTTAACTCTAATTTTAATGTGTTTACCCAGTTTTGGCTAAGACCTAGCTGAGTAATCCCTTGGATATTTTTATTGGGTACATCCCAAGAAACTAATGCAATATGTTTTATGGAAAATAATTGTTGTATTGTGTTGTAAATAATATCTATAGCTTCTTGATCAGTTTTAGCATTAAGTAATAGGTTAGCTAATTGATAAACTTTTTGTAATAATTTACCATTGGTGCCAGCTATATTTTTTAAAGCATCTATTTCTATTGTTAAAGTCTCTTTTTGTTGACGTAATCGCAAAATTTGATGCTCTAACAATGAAATTTCCGTACCTGTTTTTGGATGTGGAATACTTAAATTATTTAATAACTTAGGAAAAGAATGGAAGAAATTTGGGTTTTTATCTAAATAATTTGCAACATCTTTTTCTAGAATAGTTTTATTAGTCATACTTGTATAATTCCTTAAATAAATCTTGTATTTTGGTAAAATT
>CAZJWQ010000182.1:0-3038 GCA_964549645.1 uncultured Piscirickettsiaceae bacterium
AGCCTGAACGACCTACATCATCGGATGGTAAGATGTGGCACGTTTTTGCGTAAGCTAAAAAAGTGACGCGTCTTACCAGCCCGATGTATGTGATTGTATGGATAATAATCTTACAAATCGGGTAAAGTGAGTCCCAAGTGTAATGGTCAAGTAAAACTCGGCAGCTTGCTGCCGAGTTTTTTATAATTTTGTTTTTTGCAATTTTTAAGAGGACTAGTGTTCTACTTGCGGATTTAGGGTATAACATTAGCTACTAATATGCAAAGTTTTTAGTTATAATAATTGATTAATTTATTACAAATAAAAAGCTGGTTTCTTGTATGTCTGATTTTGCTAAAGAAGTTTTACCTATTTCCATTGAAGATGAAATGGAGCAATCTTATTTAAGTTATGCAATGAGTGTTATTATTGGCAGAGCCTTACCAGATGTTCGTGATGGCTTAAAGCCAGTACATCGTAGAGTCCTTTTTGCTATGAATGTACTTGGTAATAGCTATAACAAACCTTATAAAAAATCAGCTCGTATTGTTGGTGATGTAATAGGTAAATATCACCCGCATGGCGATACCGCTGTATACGATACTATTGTTCGTATGGCACAGCCATTCTCTTTACGTTATATGCTAGTAGACGGGCAAGGTAACTTTGGGTCAGTTGATGGCGATGCACCAGCTGCTATGCGTTATACAGAAGTTAGAATGTCAAAAATAGCCCATGAACTGCTAGCCGATTTAGACAAGGAAACTGTCAATTTCACTCCTAACTATGATGGCTCTGAACATGAGCCAGATGTTTTTCCAACCAGATTGCCCAACCTATTAATTAATGGTTCTTCAGGTATTGCTGTGGGTATGGCAACTAATATCCCGCCACACAATATAACTGAAACTATTAATGCCTGTTTAGCTCTAATTGATAACCCTGATTTAGATGTTGCAGGCTTAATGGAGTATATTCCTGGCCCTGACTTTCCTACATATGGCATCATAAATGGTACTAAGGGTATTGTAGAAGCTTATGAAACGGGGCGTGGCAGAGTACAAATTCGCTCTAAAGTAGGTATAGAAACAGATAAATCTGGTAAATCGGCTATTATTGTTCATGAACTACCTTACCAAGTTAATAAAGCAAAATTAATAGAAAGAATTGCCGAGTTAGTTAAAGATAAAAAAATAGAAGGTATTACTGCTCTAAGAGACGAATCTGATAAAGATGGTATGCGGGTGGTTATTGAACTACGTCGTGGCGAAGTGCCTGAAGTTATTATTAACAACCTATATAAACAAACTACTATGCAAACTGTATTTGGTATGAATATGGTAGCTTTAATTGATGGGCAACCTAAGTTATTAGGTTTAAAACCAATTTTAAATGCTTTTATTAAGCATCGCCGTGAAGTAGTTACCCGCCGTACTATTTATGAACTACGTAAAGCCAGAGAAAGAGCCCATTTACTAGAAGGCTTAACAGTTGCCTTAACTAGTATTGATGAAATGATCGAGCTAATTAAATCTTCACCTAGCCCATCAGTAGCAAAAGAGCGAATTTTAGAACGAGAGTGGGCAATAGGAGAAGTAGAAAAATTACTTGAGAAAGTAGAATTAAAAGACATTCGCCCAGAAAATCTTGCAGCAGGTTTTGGTGCGGAAGGTAATTTTTATAAATTATCGCCAATACAAGCTCAAGCCATTCTTGAAATGCGTCTACATCGCTTAACAGGTTTAGAGCAAGATAAAATTATTGCAGAATATTTAGAATTAATTGAAAAAATTGCAGGTTTTTTAAATATTTTACGTAACCCTAATGAGTTGACAGCAGTAATAAAAACAGAGTTAGCAGAAGTTTTAGAAAATTTTGGCGATGGTAGAAGAACAGAAATAGACCATAGTTATTTAGACCTAGATGCCGAAGATTTAATTGCAGTTGAAGATAGGCTTGTTACCTTATCTCAAGATGGTTATATAAAAACCCAGCCACTGTCAGATTATCAAGCACAACGTCGTGGTGGTCGTGGTAAATCAGCTACCCAAATGAAAGAAGATGACGAAGTAGGGCAGTTATTAGTAGCTAGTACCCATGATATGTTGCTTTGTTTCTCAAATAGAGGGCGTTTATATTGGATAAAAACATGGCGACTACCTTTAGCTAGTAGAGGGGCAAAAGGCAAGCCTATAGTAAATGTATTACCAGTGCAAGATAACGAATATATAACCTCAATTTTGCCAATTTCTGAGTTTAGTGATGATCATTATGTGTTTATGGCAACTAAACAATCTATTGTAAAAAGAGTAGCTTTAGCTAATTTCTCTCGCCCTAGAGCCAATGGTATTATTGCCGTAGACTTACGTGATGACGATGAACTTGTTGGTACAGCTTTAACTGATGGTAAGCAAGATATTATGATGTTTAGTAATATTGGTAAAGCTATTCGTTTTGATGAAAATGGTATTAGAGTTATGGGCAGGCAAGCTCGTGGTGTAAGAGGCATGAAGCTTAAAGAAGATATGTCAATTATAAGCATGCAAGTAGCTAGGCCTGACACCTTAATATTAACAGTAACCGAAAATGGTTTTGGTAAATGTACTCATATAGATGAATATTCAACTATTAAACGTGGTGGTTCTGGAGTTATTTCTATAAAAACATCTACAAGAAACGGTAATGTAGTTTCTGCAGTTTCAGTAACCACAGACCAAGAAGTGGTATTAATTACTAATAAAGCAACCCTAGTAAGAACTCGTATTTCTGAAATATCAGTAGTAGGAAGAAATACGCAAGGTGTAAAGTTAATTAATGTAGGTAAAGGCGAGCAGGTAGTAGGGATTGCTGTAGTTGATGTTAAAGAAGAAATAGAATTTGAGCAAACACCAGACCAAGACAACGCTGAACAAGAAATTACTGAACAAAGTAGTAATATAGAGCAGCCAAGCACTGAAACAGACACTGAAAATAACACTAGTGATAAAAATTAAATAATGAGAGCATTTAATTTTAGTGCAGGACCTGCTATGTTGCCAGAAGCAGTAATGATAAAAGCT
>CAZJWQ010000183.1:0-3032 GCA_964549645.1 uncultured Piscirickettsiaceae bacterium
AACCTTTGAAGAAGAAGTTTTATTAGGGAAAATTTGAAAAACCGACAATTATTTTTTATTGGCTAAAATATACCACAATTTACGCGCAGTTCATGGCAATAGTAGGCTATTACCTATCACTTTGCGAAACTTGTAGTACATTTTTTCAGTAAAATTCAATAGCAGTTATTCCTTATAAATCTTTTACCAATACTTCAAGTAAGGTATCGAAACCATCAATCCACTGCTGCGTTTAAAAATCACCCCAAAGTAGTTGTAGTGCCGATAACACTGCAACCCCTGTGGTTTCAGTTCTTAGTATCCTATTGCCTAATTTAATATCAGTTAAACCTATTTTTATTGCCTGTTTAATTTCTATATCAGTTAATCCACCTTCAGGGCCTATTAGTAAATATATTGGAATATTTTTAAATTTATCATCTACTTGTCTTAAGCCTTTATGTGCATAAGGGTTAAGCACTAAGCCATTTATATGGTTATAGTTTTGCAACCAATTTACATAACTCAAGTGTGGATAAATATTAGGAACAGTATTTCGGTTAGATTGTTCGCAAGCACTAATTGCTATATTTTGCCACTGTTGGCGTTTTTTTTGTAGCTTACTATCATCTAATTTTATATCACAATTAGTGGTTATTAGTGGCTGTATTGCAGTTATGCCTAATTCTACACATTTTTGAATAGTGTAGTCCATACGATCACCTTTAGATATAGCTTGGCATAAGATTGTGTTTAAAGGTGATTCAACAAGAGGAGATGATATTTCTTCAATAATAACACTGGCACAACGGCGATTGTTTACTATTAATTTTGCTTGGGCTTGCTTACCTTTGCCATCAAATATTTCTATTTTTCTGTTATCTTTTATCCTAAGAACAGTTAGAGCATAATGTGACTGGTCTTTATTAAGCTTTAAAGTTTGCCCTACTTGATAATTAAAAGGTAAATAAAAACGAGATATACGCATTTATTTGAATATTAAATTTTTAGCAATATTAATAATTGGCTTTGCTTGATTCATGCTATAAAAATGTATACTGGGGGCTCCTGCATCTAATAATTTTTGTGAAAGTTCAGTTACCACATCTTGCCCAAATGTTAGTAATCCTTCTTGATCATCTTCAAAACTTTCTAGCCTGCATTTTAACCATCTAGGTATTTCTGCCCCACAAACTTTAGAAAAACGAATTAAGTTATCATAATTTAAAATGGGCATTATGCCAGGTATAATTGGTATATCTATATTATGCTTTTCACAATTATCAATAAAATATAAGTAACTATCTAAATTAAAAAAGTATTGGGTTATAGCAGAATCTGCACCTTGATCTATTTTATGTTTAAACCATTTTATACCTACTTCACAATTACGAGCTTGCGGGTGAGTTTCTGGGTAGGCTGCTACTTCTAATTTAAATGTATCACCACGAGTGTCTTTTATATACTTTACTAAATCAGATGCATATTTAAATTCCCCAGGATCCATCATTCCAGATGGTAGGTCGCCACGTAAAGCAACTATTCTTGTTACACCAATTTCTTCGTAAGTATCTAGTAATTCAGTAAGGCTTTCTTGCGTAGCCCCTATACAGGTTAAATGTGGTGCGGCATCAAAATCAGTATTGGTTTGAATATGCTTAACAGTTGCTAAAGTTTTATCTTGAGTAGTACCGCCAGCACCATAGGTTACCGACATATATTCAGGCTTAAGAATAGCTAAGTCGGCAATAGTATTTTGTAAATTAATCATACCCTTATCAGTTCTAGGAGGAAAAAACTCTAAGCTTAGTTTTTGAGAATTCTTTTGAGAATATTTTTGTTGTGTTTTCATGTTTTATCCTAAAAAAATGTAACTACTCAGATCGTCTCTGAGTAGTTACTATACATTTTTACTACTCGCTGGGCAGTTACAAAAAAAAATTATAAACCAGCATCAGATCTTAAAATAGCTGCTTTATTGGTTCTTTCCCAAGTAAACTCTGCCAACTCTCTACCAAAGTGCCCATAAGATGCTGTTTTTTGGTAAATTGGTCGATATAAATCTAACATTTCAATTAAAGCTTTTGGTCTTAAATCAAAATGTTCTGCTACTAATTTTTCTATTAGCTCTACTACTACTTTTTCTGTACCAAATGTTTCTATGCTTATAGAAGTAGGTTCTGCTACCCCTATTGCATAAGATATTTGTATTTCACATTTATCACTCAAGCCTGCCGCTACTATATTTTTAGCTACATAACGCCCAGCATAAGCGGCAGAACGGTCAACTTTTGATGGGTCTTTACCAGAAAAAGCACCACCACCATGGCGTGCCATACCACCATAAGTATCTACAATAATTTTACGCCCTGTTAACCCTGCATCACCAACAGGGCCACCAATTACAAACCTACCTGTTGGGTTAATATGAAACTTTGTAGCGGCATGTAACCAACTAGCAGGTAAAATTGGTTTAATTATTTCTTCCATTACTGCTTCATGTAAAGTTTTATTATCTACTTCAGGGTTATGTTGTGTAGAAAGTACCACTGCATCAATTGCTACAGGCTTACCGTCTTCATAGCGTAAACTAATTTGGCTTTTAGCATCTGGTCGTAACCAATCTAGTTTACCGCTTTTTCTTAATTTAGCTTGTTGCTCCATTAAACGATGGGCATAATAAATAGGAGCAGGCATTAATACATCAGTTTCATTACTAGCATAACCAAACATTAAACCTTGATCTCCAGCCCCTTGCTCGTGGTCAGCAAATTCATCTACTCCTTGAGCTATTTCGGGCGATTGCTTACCAATAGAGCTTAATACCGCACAAGTAGAGCCATCAAAACCTAAGCCACCATGATTATAACCAATATCATTAATTACTTTTCTAACTAATTCTTCTTGATCAACCCAAGCAGTGGTAGAAATTTCGCCACCAAGCATCACCATACCAGTTTTAACAAAAGTTTCACAAGCTACTCTGGCTTTAGGGTCTTGTTTTAAAATGGCATCTAACATAGCATCTGAAATTTGATCGGCAATTTTATCTG
>CAZJWQ010000184.1:0-2993 GCA_964549645.1 uncultured Piscirickettsiaceae bacterium
CACCTATTAAAAAAGCAAAAAGTAAAAAACCACACTTGTCTATTGTTAAATAAAGGTCTATTTGGGGATTAGGGTAAAGTCCTTAAAAGGCTTAATAATATTAATTTTTTTAAATGTATCTTTAATATTTTTTTCATCATTTTCAAGAAACATTAATTTTATATTGGGTCCTGCGTCCATAGTAAAATAGACTTCTAGTCCTTGTTCTCTTAACTGCCAAACTTTATGCATTATGGTAACTGATTCAGGTTGCCAATATAAAATTGGTGGTATAGTTGCAATCATGGTTGCGTGCATGCTTAGTGCATTATTTTCTGCCGTTTTTGCTAATTTTACAAAGTTTTTATCTACAATAGCTTGTTTGATTTTTATTAAATCTTGTTCTGCTTTTTTAGGCCATGCTTGGTAAAGTTCACAAGTATTTAGCGTTTGTTGCATGCCTTGTGTAGAACCAATTTTTTTAGCCTTTTCATTAACCGTTATTAAACCTATACAAAACTCTTGCCAAATTATATCCATAGGTTGGGCATAACTATCTAAACCATCTTGCTGTTGCCCTTTGTGCCAAATAACAAAGCCATTAAAAATAGAACGAGCAGCACTACCACTGCCTAGCCTTGCTAAAATTGATAATTTATCTTTAGTTAATTGCCATTGAAAACAATCATTTAATGCCAGTACTAAGGCAGCATAACCAGACGCGGAAGATGCCAAACCTGCTGCTGTAGGCACTGTATTTGTAGTAGTAATTTTAAAAAAATTATTTGTTCTGAAATAATTTAAAAATAAACTAAGTCGTTGTGCAAAAATTTCATTATTAGCTATTTGTTTAGCATTTAAAAAAATTTCATCTTGCTTAGCATTTACATTTATTAGTTCTATTTTGGTAACAGTGCCTAAGCTTGGTAAACTTATCGATAATGAACTATTAGTAGGCAAATTAAGTTCTACATTTCTTTTACCCCAATATTTACTTAACGCAATATTAATGCTAGCTTGCCCTATACCTGTTTGCTTTGGAATTTTATGGGGTATGATTTTATCTACTAATTGCTGTGCATTCATAGGCTCTCACATATTAAACCTTTTGCTGAAATTTTTACCCTCATAGGTCTTAGTTGGTTAATAAAATTTTCCTCAAAATTAAGCTTACCTATAGATAAAACACAATCACCCAAACCAGAGCCAGATATTTTACTCGCCTTTATTTGTGGCATATTTCTAGTTGCATAAATAATTTTACTAAGAGTTAAATCATTTACCCCTAAAGCATCCATAAGGCCTTGGTAGGTGTTTAATAATTGGTAAAAACTAGACAAATCATTTGTTTGTAAACTAACATAAGCTTGTTCAGTAGTTTTACCCATTAGTTTATATAATGCCTGTAATATTTCAGGTTGCTGTTGCCATTGTTTATGTACTTGTTTTAGCACTTGAGCGGTAGGGGTTTTATAGCCACTATAAATTAAATTTAAAGGTAAATTAAAATTTGCTATTTTTATAATTTCTTTATCAATTGGGTTAAAAAGTATCCCTCCACCTACAAGGCTTGCAGCTAAATCTGTGCCAGAACCACGTCGTTGAATTTTATGGATAATCTTTAAGCCTGTGCTAAAAGTATCCATAATAGTAGCTTCTTTTTTTAAATAAAAATGCAAGCCACCAATCATAGCTGCCAAAACTGCCGCCGAAGAACCCAACCCTAAGTTTGCACCAAACTGACTAGTTATTTTTATATTAAAACCATACTCAAGCTCATCGCTAAAATGTTCTAAGGTAGTTATTACCCATTGTAATTTTTCATTAGGCTCAAGCTTATTTAAGTTGCTTTCATAGTTGCTAAGTTCAGAGTTAATAATTATTTTATTATCTGCACGCGACTCCCATTCTATAAAAATTCTTTTATCTATTGCGGTTGCTATAGCTTTATAGCCATAAACAACGCTATGCTCGCCCATTATCATTAAGTTAGCAGGGGCGCTAGTTAACCATTTCACAAATAGTGCCTTTTAAATTTAAACTTATCGGTAATATATTATAGCCATATTCCTCGCAAAGCTTGGTAGGAGGGTCGCCTATATACAATATAATACCTGCATTATCACCATTTATTGCCCCAGCACCACATATTTTTGCAGTGCTGTTGGCATCTAAAGATGCTAAAAACTTTTTTACTTTATTAGGCACTACACCTATTTGTTCTAACAATTGCTGGTTATAAGCAATAGTTTTTTTAAATAAAATATTATTTTGGGTTAACCAAGCTTTTTCAATATCTAAGCTAACTTGTTTAAATTTTTGCCAAATATGATGAGATTTAGCAAAGTTATTTTTAACGAAATCAACGCATTGCCCTGTAGAGCTGTTGGCAATACCAGTATCTATTATCCAAGCATTAAACTTCTCAATTTTTAAAGGTTTAATTGGTTGTTTAAGCCTATATTTAATTAAACCACCAAATAATACTGTAGCAGGGTCTAAACCACTAGATTGCCCATGCTGCCTACTTTCAATAACCATCGCTAATTGTAAAACTTCTGCTTTATTTATAATTAAATTATGTTGTTTATAAAGTGAAACAAGTAAAGCAACAATAACAGAAGCAGAGCTACCTAACCCCCTACCTAACAATTGATGCCCGGTTATTTTAATTTGCCAATTACCCTGTTTAAGATGGTGTTTATTATGAAAATGATATAAACATATTAAAATTAAATCAATGGGCTGTGTTAAAACTGCATTAATTGATAAAATATTATCCATATATTGTTGAAATTTACTCTCAATATAAATTGATTTATTATGTAATTCTAAAGAAGAAAAAGAAAATTTTTCTTGGTAGTTGACTAACTCAACATTAAAACTACCAGCAAAACCTAGATTATTATTGCCATTTTTTTTAAAGATAATATCACAGGACGTTTTGAAATTAATTGCCAAACAAAAAGCAGCTATATTGTTTAAAACGGCATATTCACCCGTTACAATAAGTT
>CAZJWQ010000185.1:0-2989 GCA_964549645.1 uncultured Piscirickettsiaceae bacterium
CACCGTAAATTAACTAGCAATGCTTGGCTTTATAGTGAAATGGTAACAACTGGTGCAATAATATATGGTAATAATTTACCTAGATTTTTAGGGCATAATACAGAAGAATCTCCCGTAGTTTTACAACTTGGTGGCTCTAACCCCGCTGAACTTGCTCAATGTGCAAAACTAGGTGAACAATGGGGGTTTAATGAAATTAACCTTAATATAGGTTGCCCGTCTGATAGAGTGCAAAATAATATGATAGGGGCATGTTTAATGGCTCATCCTAAGCTTGTCGCTCAATGTGTGTTAGCAATGAAACAAGCTGTAAATATACCTATAACTGTAAAATCTAGAATAGGCATTGATGACCAAGAAGACTTTACTATTTTAGCTAACTTTGTAAACTCATTAGTTGAAGTAGGGCTAGATGGTTTAATTTTACACGCAAGAAAAGCTTGGCTTGATGGTCTGTCCCCTAAACAAAATAGAGAAGTTCCACCATTAAAATATGATTGGGTAAGAAAGATTAAACAAGCTTTTCCTAATTTACCCATTAGTATAAATGGTGGTATTAAAACTATCCAAGAAAGCCTAACTTTTCTTCAACAAGATAAAAACTTGCCCGCTTTAAATGGTGTAATGATGGGTAGATCTGTGTATGAAAATCCATATTTACTTGCGCAAGTTGATAAAGAGTTTTATGCTCAAACCCAGCAAGAATTAACCAGACAACAAGTGTTAGAAAGTATGTTTGATTATATTGAAAATCACTTAATAAATGGTGGTAAATTAAATCAAATAAGCAGGCATATGTTAGGGCTATATTTTGCTATGCCAGGTGGTAGAATTTGGCGTAGATATATCTCTGAAAATAGCTTTAAAAATGGTGCGGGTATTGAAGTTTTGCAACATGCTAACCAGCTAGTATTAAATGAAATTGAACGTATGGAAGATAAACAATGATTTTATTAGAAGTACCATTTGCTGAAAAAGAATCAGCTAAATCATTAGGTGCAAAGTGGAATGCTATTGAAAAAAAATGGTATATACCAACTAATTTAGAACAAGATATAGAGAACTTTAATAAGTGGTTACCTATAAAGTCTAACCTAGCAAATAAATCTAATATAGCAAAAGATTATTTAACAGAAAGTACAGCTCCTGCTAATGATAAACAAGTAGGCATTTCTTTAAGCCAATTAATGGCAAAAATTCAACAATCTATAAAGCATGCTATTGCTAATAATATTTGGGTAATAGCTGAAGTTGTAAATATAAATGAAAGAAGGGGGCATTACTATTTTGAATTAGCCCAAACCCTTGAAGATGGGCAACAGGTGGCTAATTGTAGGGCAATGATTTGGCAAAGTAATGTTACAAAAATTCTAGACAAATTTACCGAATTAACAGGCTCTTCTATAGATATAGGGCAAAAAATATTATTATTAGTTGAACCAACATTTCATGAAAAATTTGGTTTTTCTTTAATTATTCAAGATATTGACCCCAATTACACCCTAGGTGAGTTAGAAGCAAAAGTACAGGCAATTCGCCAACAACTTATTAAAGAAAAATTATACGATAACAACAAACAATTTAAACTACCCAAAGATTTTTTTAGATTAGCTGTAATAGCACCACCAAATGCTGCGGGGTTGGGTGATTTTAGGGTAGATGCAGATTTGCTAGACAAACAACAACTATGTGAATTTAAATATTTTTACTGCTCCTTTCAAGGGCATAAAGTAGAACAAGAAATGCAAGCAGCATTTAGTGCTTTTAACGCTCTACATAAAGCCAAAGCTTTTGATGCCTTAATAATTATTAGAGGAGGTGGTGCTAAATTAGACTTACAACCCTTAAATAATTATGAGTTAGCAAAAGAAATTGCCACAGCCAATTTACCAGTAGTAACTGGCATAGGGCATGAAAGAGATAAAACTATTTTAGATGAAGTTAGTGCGGTTAAATTCGACACCCCAAGTAAAGTTATTAATTATATTATTAATACAATATTTTCAGCAGCACAACAAGCACAACAAAATTGGTTATTTATTGAAACTTCTAGCCAAGTACATATACAAAAACAAAAACAACTAATTACTGAACTAAATCAAACTATTCTAAACTCAAGCAATATAATTATTCAAAACAAACGCATTAGCTTATTGCCTTTAAATTTAAAAATAGAACAACTATGTAAGGATATTTTAAACAAGCAACAATTTAATATAAAACAAGCAAATAATATTATTAAATTACAAATAAATGCTCAGCTTAAGTCACAACAAGATAAACTAAATCATCATAAAAATATAATTAACTCTATGCCACTAAATATTATTAGTAGAAGCAAGGAACAACTAAAGCAATCAATTAAATTTATATTAAGTTCAGGCATTAATACACAATTAAATAGGGGGTTTGCCATAGTTTTTAATAAAAAAGGTAAGCCTATAACCACCGCAAAACAAGCTAAACAAGCAACTGATTTCCAGATAAAATTTAAAGATGAAGTTATTGAAGCTAGTTTGAAAAAGGATTAAAAATGAATAAAGTCAATACAGAAAGCTACCAAAAAAATTATGATAAATTACAAGACATTGCTCAAAAACTATCACAATCAGATAATATAGACATTGATGAATTAGTGCCAATGGTGGACGAAGCAACTAGAGCCTACACACTATGCCAATCAAGAATTAAAGCGGTAGAAACGGCTTTAAATAAAAGGTTAGATAAAACTTGAATCCGTAATTTCACTACGGCAAAGATTCAGGTAAAACAGATACAGAAAAATAAGGGTATTTAAAAGGTTGGGGTTTTTAGTTGTATAAATATTGTTAAAAAGAAAGGGATAAATGGTGCCTCCTCTTGGACTTGAACCAAGGACCTACCGATTATGAGTCGGGTGCTCTAACCAACTGAGCTAAGGGGGCTTGTTTGAGCGGGTATTATACTTAATTTTAACAAGAGTAAAAGTTTTTTTAATTATTTTTGAATT
>CAZJWQ010000186.1:0-2977 GCA_964549645.1 uncultured Piscirickettsiaceae bacterium
TGCTTACAGCAAATACAAGATATAGCAGAGTTTATAGAAGGGTGTTTTAATTAAAAATAAAATCCCCCGCTGGGAGGGATAGGGCATCCTTAAGTGAGTATTTTTTGTGAATGTATAGTAGACAGTAAGATCTAGTGCTAGATATTATATTTGAATTAATTCATTACCCAAAAAAAACCACTAACTATAGGTAATAAAAAAGCGAAAGGAACTAAATACTTAGGAAAGTAGCTAAGTAACCAAATATGAAGAAAACCAACAAAAGCTAAGGCACTAAAAAAAGTTGCCAGACCAATTCCAAAATCTAATTTATAAATAGCAAAAAAAATAGTTAAAGTTAATAACCCCCATCCTACTCGGCGGATAGGCTTAATGTTTTGTTTAGGCAAGGGGCTGTTAAAAATTTGGCGATAGTGTTTAGTCATCGATAATGATAAAATAACTAATGCACTAAAGGTAAGACTAGAGAGAAATACTGTATCCATTATTTTTGCTGAATTTTATTTTTTTCAATAAAACTACTTCTAGTTGTTATAGGCTGGCTTGGTATAGCTCTAACTGGTAATTTAGTAACGACCCTAGTCGGTTTTTTCTTTTTAGGCTTTAACTTGCGTTGTTGTACTCTATAGGCGGCAAAAATAAACAATAATCCAAATGCTATTATAGTGAGATCAAAGCTAAATAAAGTCCAGTCTTGAGCTATAATTGTGGCAACCATATGCTTATCAGTAGTTATGGCATTAATTATCGGTATCGCAAAACATAAAATTGCAGCAGCTAATAACATCTCTACCCAAAACTTTTTTAGTGGTCGTAAAAAAGGATAGAGCATAAAAGCTGCCAAGCTAATAAACAAGGCATTAATTTCCCAAGATCCTCGATTAGCAATATCTACAGGTAGTAAACGATTAGCAATAAAATAAACTGCTATTGCCATGGGTAGACCAACAATGGTTCCTGCATTTAATCTTTGTACTAAAATGTAACCTTTAGTTGGCTTTTGCTTGTTTTCATATTTAAAACGGCGTTTTTCTACCCATAGTAACATTCCTGTTGCTATCATCATGGTGCCGAGTAATCCTGAAATAAAATATAACCAACGCATAGTTATGCCAGCGAAATGGCCTTCATGTAACCCCAATAATATACTTCTTGCTTGCCCTGCTTCTGGTCTGTTTAATGGAGCAATAGTCAATTGTGCACCCGTAACACCATTAAATTGTAATTCATCATTTTTATTATTTCTGATAAGACCTGTATCATGGCGACGAATTGAAATGACTGAATTTTTGTCATTAGGATTGAAAATAGTTATGCGGAAAATATCATCATTAGTAAAATATTTTTTAGCCTCAGCAATTAAAGGTATTATATTTACCATGGGTGCAGTTATATTCGCAACTTCTACTGGTACATGCCGAGGAAAAGCTTCACTACGAGCATTTTGTACTTCCTTTACATCATAATTAGCGATTATTACCATTGACATATAGGTAAACATAAAAAATATTAAGCCACTATAGGTAATCATCAAGTAAAAAGGTAAAGCTAGTACACTAACTACACTATGGGCATCTAACCAAGACTTAGCCCCTTGTTGCGGACGAAAAGTGAAAAAATCTTTAAAAATTCTAATATGAATTATTATACCAGTAACTATCGCTAACAGCATAAACATAGTAGCTAAGCCCACTATCCAGAAAGCAACGATAGAGGGCATATAATGCAGGCGATAGTGAAACCTATATAGAGCTTGCCCACCAGCGGTATCTCTTGGTTCTGCTATTTGGTTGGTTTCATGGTTAATGATTTCTCTTTGCCAGTTTCTATTATGGCGGACTCCACTATTTTCTTTTTTCCATGCAATACCGAGAGTATCATATCGACCAGTTGGCAAGGTTATTTGCCATTGACTAGCCCCAGTGCCTTGTTGCTGAAGATGCTCTAAAGCCATAGTTACCAACTCTGCGTGCGGAATATTCTGAGCGGTCATAGGTAACTCTGGTTGCATCCATTTGTCTATTTCAGTATCAAAATAACCGGCGGTACCAGTTAAAAAAATAAAAAATAATAGCCAGCCTAAAGCTAATCCTGTCCAAGTATGAAGCCAGCTCATTGAACTACGAAATGCACCTTTCATAGACTAAAATACCTAATTACTAATACCAAACCACCAGTAATAACTAACAGAAATAGGAGATTAAGCCAGACTTTTTTTACTGAGCTAATGGCAAAAAACCAAATTACAATCACTGTATAAATAGCAAAACTTAATAACATTGCAGTAATAGTGGCATTAATACGATCCATGCCTAGTATGTCTAATATTTGTGATAATAACATTGCAGAGGTTAGAGTTAAAAAATAACCGCCAAATACAGCAGCAACAATTCTAGCAACTAATTGCCAATTATCGGAATTAACAAATGAATAATTTATAAAATTTATTTTCATATCTTATCTATTTTTTCTAAGTTAGTTAAAAGATCAATAACCCCCTGCGGTTAGCATAACACAAATTAATTTTATAATTATCTATTCGGGGATTAGGGTTAATCATTGGGTATTTTGGTTTTATTACTTACACTGATGTTAGAGAATTTAGTGTTTTAAACTTTATGTTTGTCAAGGAGGCATTCTTAAATTCATACCCCATTTATTTCACTTATTTTTTATTGAGGTAAGAT
This sequence comes from uncultured Piscirickettsiaceae bacterium, assembly GCA_964549645.1. Taxonomy (GTDB): domain Bacteria; phylum Pseudomonadota; class Gammaproteobacteria; order Thiomicrospirales; family Thiomicrospiraceae; genus Hydrogenovibrio. Next base: position 2,688 of record CAZJWQ010000186.1, read on the forward strand.
GCCACCAGTTTCGATAATTCTTCGGCAGGCATGGAGCCATCTTTATTGTTAGAGAGATTGGTGAGCACAACAATACTGGCCTTTAAATCTGGGAAATATGTTGCAATGGCATTAAATCCTGGTACATCACCTTGGTGCCCTATCGCTCCGCGGGTATTGCCAAGATGGAAGCCGTACTTCCAACCGCGATGTCGGGTCGAAACCCATTTATGAAGTTCTTCCTTGCCTTTGGCTTTCAATAATTGACCTGTAGCTAGAGGATGAATTGCTCGACCTAGGTCATTTAGTGT
>CAZJWQ010000187.1:0-2931 GCA_964549645.1 uncultured Piscirickettsiaceae bacterium
CCAATTTCTTTAAGATTTAATTCTTCATCGTAATACAACGACATAACTAACTTTTCTTTCTCAGGTAAAATGTGTATTTGTTCAACTACAGCTTGCTTAAAAGCTTCTTCTGACAACTTATTAACCGGAGCTTTATCTTTACTAACCATCCTACCTTCTGATAATTCTTGATGATCTGGCTGGTCTATTGGTAATAATTGAGCAGAATTAGTATCTTGTAAGATATGATAATATTCACTTAGGCTTACGTCCATCTCTTTGGCTATTTCTTCAGCTTTAGCGGCTCTTGATTCTCGCCCTTCTACTTTAGAAATTGCACTAGAAACTTCTCTTGACTTACGATATACAGAACGGGGTGTCCAATCTCCTTTACGAATTTCATCAAGCATTGAGCCACGAATTCTAATACCTGCATAGGTTTCAAAACTTGCTCCTTGCGTTGGATCAAATTTATTCATAGCCTCAATTAAACCAATTACTCCTGATTGAATTAGGTCGTCAACCATAACGCTATCTGGTAATCTTCCTTTTAGATGATAAGCAATTTTATTAACTAATGATAAATAGTCTTCTATTTTTAAAGGTTTATTAGAGGTTTGCTTTTGAATATTTGCATAAACTTGTATTCCAGACATCTATTTTTCAACTCCTTAAATAGCTACTTGGCTTTTATATTTAAATAAATTTTCAATAAAAAACTGTAAGTATCCTGTAGCATCGGTTGGTATTTGCCATTGGTCAATATTCATTGCTGCTTTTTTAAAAGCTTTTGCTGATTCTGAATTAGGGCTAGAAAGAGTTACTGGTGATTGTTTTTGAATAGCCGTTCGTAAATCATGGTCAAAGGGTATAGTTCCTAAATAATCAACAGAAACCTCAAGAAATCTTTCACAGACATTGGCAAATTTTTTGTGTAACTCTTTGCCATGCTGCTCGGTACGTGTCATATTTGCCATTAATTTAAAATTTGTTAATTTATGCTCTTTACTTAAAATTTTAATTAAGGCATAAGCATCAGTCATTGAAGCTGGTTCATCTGTTACAACTATAATTACTTCTTGTGATGCTCTGCAATAACTAACTACACTATCTGCAATGCCTGCGGCAGTATCAATAATTAGCACGTCTAAAAAATTATCTATAGTAGAAAAAGCATTAACAATACCTGCATTTTCAGCCACCGTTAACTGTGCCATACGGCTATCTCCTGAAGAAGCTGGTATTATTTTAAAGCCGCCTGGAGCATCCACCATTATTTCTATTAAAGTTTTTTCTCCTGTTAAAACATGAGCTAAATTATATTTAGTTTGTAAGCCAAGCATAATATCAACATTTGCCAAACCCATGTCGGCATCCATTAGTAATACTCTATTACCTAACTTACTTAATGATACCGCTAAATTAACTGCTACATTAGTTTTACCAACTCCACCTTTACCACTTGCAACCGCTAAAACTCTAATTGGTTTAGCAATTTTTTTGGTTTTATTTTTAACGTGTAAAGTTGCATTATTTGAAGATGCATCATTTAAAACTTCTTCATTGGTTTTATTTAATTTAATAGCTCTTAATCCTGCTGCTTGATCATTGTGCATTTGAAAGTTCCCTACCAATTCCTAATTTAAAAGCAACTTCTTCACTTTCAAGGCTTTTTTGTTGCCCTAAAACCATTGCACTATCAACTAACTCTCTTGCTTTAACCATATCTAAATCCTCAGGAACTCTTTGTCCGCTTGAAGTATAAGCTAAGGGTAATGATTTTTCTATCAATACCGTTAAAGCATTACCCAATTGAGTTGCTTCATCTAATTTGGTTAAAATACAACCTCTTAAACCCACTTTGGCAAAAGAGTTTACTATATCATTCATAACACTAAGCTGGGTAGCTGCTGACATAACTAAATAATTTTTAATACTACCCACCCCCATTTTATCTGTTGTAGTAGGGTGATTATTAATTGCATTATCTTTTTGGCTAATGCCAGCGGTGTCAATTAATATTAATTTTTTTGCTGATAAAGAATTAAGTAAAGTGTGTAGTTCACCACTATTTGCTGCCACATGTACTGGAACCCCTAATAAATCAGCAAAGGTTTTTAATTGTGCTTGTGCTCCTATTTTATAGCAATCAGTGGTGACTAGTGCTAGCTGGCTGGCACTATTTCTCATTACAAACCTACTTGCCATTTTTGCAATAGTGGTTGTTTTACCAACACCTGTAGGTCCTACTAAAGCAATAACCCCACCAAAATACACAATATCATCTTCAGTTATAGATATTTTATCTTCTAGTTTTATTAAAATTTCAAACCAACCATTAATACTGTTAGTTTTTAAATTATCTACTAAATCTTGTGCCAAATCCCAACCAATGCCTAGTTGTACTAATTTTTTAAGCAAGGCAACTTTTTTTGGATCAACTATCTCAGATTGGCTCCATGCCAAACCTGAAAGCTGGTCTTGCAGCATATGTTTTAAGGTTTTCAATTCTTCTGACATATTATAAACTTCTTGCTTTAAGTCTAAATCTGCATCAGTTTTTTGTTGCATTTGTGCTTGTTGCATTTGTTTATGCACTAGCTCTTCTTCTTTTTGTTGTTGTATTTTTTGTTGAACATTTTGTAGCTTTAGCTCTTGTTGTTGTGTAATTTCAGCTTGCTCCCAAACATCATCTTTAATTTTAAATCGGGATTCTGCTTCATTTTCTTTAGTAGTTTCTTTTTCTAAATATAAACTTATATCAACAGCGGCAACAATTTCCACCCCATCATCAACATTTTTAGTGGACATTATTACCGCATCTTCGCCTAGTTTCTCACGGACTAAACCCATAGCTAGTTTCATATTTTTAGCAAAATAACGATGTAACTTCATTTAATTTAAATCCTTTTATCCTAATCCCTGTATAGACATTGGATATATAGTGCTAGA
>CAZJWQ010000188.1:0-2908 GCA_964549645.1 uncultured Piscirickettsiaceae bacterium
GAGCTCAATTTGCAGAATTAGAAACATTAGGAGAACTAACAAAAATTGCTTGGAAGCACGATGTACAAGTAATTATAGAAGGGCCTGGGCATGTGCCAATGCACATGATTAAAGAAAATATGGAAAAACAATTAGAAATCTGTGATGAAGCGCCTTTTTATACTTTAGGGCCACTAACCACTGATATTGCACCGGGTTATGATCATATTACATCAGGAATTGGGGCTGCTATGATTGGTTGGTTTGGTTGTGCAATGTTATGTTATGTAACCCCTAAAGAACATTTAGGGTTGCCAAATAGAGATGATGTAAAAGAGGGGTTAATTACTTATAAACTAGCTGCTCACGCTGCTGATTTAGCCAAAGGGCATCAAGGGGCAAGAGCAAGAGATGATGCACTTTCTTTAGCTAGGTTTGAATTCCGTTGGGAAGATCAGTTTAATCTTGGTTTAGACCCAGATAAAGCTCGTGAATATCACGATGAAACCTTGCCAAGAGAGTCTGCTAAAGTTGCTCATTTTTGTTCAATGTGTGGCCCTAAATTTTGCTCAATGAAAATTTCACAAGATGTTCGAGACTATGCTGATGCTAATGGTTTGAATGACCATGAAGCTATTCAAAAAGGCATGGATGAAATGTCAGAAACCTTTAAAGAAAAAGGTGGCGAGATTTATGTAAATATAGTTGATATTACCAGTAAGAATATAACCGTACCTTAAGGAGGCACTGAACAACCGCCAATTATTTTTTACTGGCTAAAATGCACGACAACTTCCGTAAAATTCGACGCAATAGCTAGCTATTACGACGTATTTAACGAAACTTGACGCACATTTTTTCTCAGTAAAATTCTAATCGCGGTTATTCAGTGCCTCCTTTTAATCATAGGCTCCTTAATAAGATATGAAGACTATTGCAATAGCTGGGGTTGGTTTAGTTGGCAGAGTTGTTGCCTTAAATTTAATTAAACTTGGCTATAACATAACTTTATTTGATGAAGATAATGCACTAGGTGAAAAAGCTGCGGCTATGACGGCCGCTGGTATGCTAGCCCCATTTTCAGAATTAGAAACTGCCGAATCAATTATTGCTGATTTAGGTAAAAAATCTATTGAATTATGGCCAAGCTTACTTGCTCAAATAAATGCTGAAAACGCTATGCAATTTAATGGTAGTTTGATCCTTGCCCATCCACAAGATATGGCAGAATTAAAACAATTTATTAGTAATATTAAACATAAAATTAATGTTGAGCATGAAGTTGTAAGTTTAGATGCCATAGCAATACAAAAACTAGAACCCGAATTATCTCATCATCAACAAGGCTTTTATATTAAAAATGAGGGTCATATAAATTCTCAAGTTTTTATGCAGGCATCAACGGCATATTTATTAAATAATAAGCAAGTACAATGGCACCAAGAGCAAAAAATAAATTCTATTTCTAAGGGCAAAATCATTACTGAAAACGGTCAAGATTATAATTTTGGTTTAATTTTTGACACCAGAGGTTTAGGGGCAAAAAATACAATTAAAAATCTTAGAGGAGTTAGAGGGGAAGTTTTTTGGTTAGATGCACCAGAGGTTAAATTAACTCGCCCAGTTCGTTTACAGCACCCTCGGTATAAAATTTATGTTGTACCACGTAAAAATAGTAGGTTTGTGGTTGGAGCAACAGAAATTGAAAGCGAAGACCAAAGCCCTATGTCTGTACGATCTAGTTTAGAATTATTATCTGCCGTATACACAATACACCATGGTTTTGCAGAGGCAAGGATTGTAAAAATGCTAACTAATTGTCGCCCAGCCTTAACAGACAACTTACCTAAAATAACCTTTAGCAATAACATAATAACTATTAATGGCTTATATAGGCATGGCTATTTATTAGCCCCTGCAATAGTCGAACAAGCACTGAGAGAAATCAATGTCTGAACAAATATCTATAATAATAAATGGCAAGCAAACAAATGTTTTAGCAAGCTTAACTTTAACAGAGGTTCTAAATGACAAAAACTATACGAACCAATTAGTAGCCATAGCGATAAATGAAACTTTTGTGTCTAGAGATGACTATAGCAAAATTATAATTAATGCTAATGATTGTATAGACATAGTCGCACCTATGCAGGGTGGTTAAGTGAGTAGTTTCACGTGGAACTTGGCAGAAAAAACTATTAATAGCCGTTTAATAATAGGCACGGCTCTGTACCCATCGCCGCAAATAATGGCAGACGCAATTAAAGCATCTAAAGCCGAAATTGTAACAGTGTCCCTAAGAAGGCAAGGGGCAGGAGATAAAGCAGGGCAAGCATTTTGGCAAATTATTAAACAGCTTAAAGTTAATATTTTACCAAACACAGCTGGTTGCCACACGGCCAAAGAAGCGGTTACCACCGCGATGATGGCAAGAGAAGTTTTTGATACAAATTGGATAAAACTAGAAGTAATTGGCGACCAATATAACTTACAGCCTGACCCATTTGAGCTATTAAAAGCCACCAAAACTTTAATAAAAGAAGGTTTTGAAGTTTTTCCCTACACTACTGACGACTTAGTTTTAGCCACTAGACTAGTAGATGCAGGTTGTAATATATTAATGCCTTGGGGTTCACCTATAGGATCCGGCAAAGGTTTAATGAACCCATATAACTTAACCGCAATTAGAAATAAATTCCCTAATATTCAGCTAATAGTAGATGCAGGGATTGGCAAGCCATCAGATGCAGTGCAAGCACTGGAACTAGGTTATGATGGTATATTATTAAATTCCGCCATAGCCTTAGCAAAAGAACCTGTAATGATGGCTAATGCCTTTAAAAATGCAGTAGAAGCAGGGATAATGGCAAAGCAAGCAGGAGTTATGGAGCAAAAAGAACTAGCTAGCCCATCAACCCCAACAATAGGT
>CAZJWQ010000189.1:0-2840 GCA_964549645.1 uncultured Piscirickettsiaceae bacterium
AGTGCTTCCTTGAACAACCACGGGTTCTTTTTTTTATATTTTTTTTCAAATTCTATAATTTCATTTTTATGTTTTAGTGTTAATCCTATGTCATCTAACCCATTTAGCAAGCAATGTTTTCTAAATGGGTCAACACTAAATTCAATTTCTTCACCAGAACTTTTAATGACTTTTTGAGTTACTAAATTAACGGTTAAGTTATAGCCTTTAGTTGCACTAATTTCTTTAAAGATTATATCTACCACTTTTTTGTCTAAAGTAATTAATAAAATACCATTTTTAAAGCTATTATTAAAGAAAATGTCGGCAAAGCTTGGGGCTATTACTACATCTATGCCGTAACCTTTAATTGCCCAAGGGGCATGCTCTCTACTAGAGCCACTGCCAAAATTTTCTCGTGCAATTAAAATTTTACCATTTTTAAACTGTGCTAAATTTAATACGAAGTCTTTTTTAATTGGTCTGTTAGAACTATCTGCATCAGGAATACCTATATCATGATAGCGTAATTCATCAAATAAATTTGGACCAAAACCTGTGCGTTTAATTGATTTTAAAAACTGTTTTGGTAAAATCATATCCGTATCAATATTTGCACGATCCATAGGGATAACAATAGAGGTTAAAGTATTAAACTTATCCATTTAACAGCTCCCTAACATCAACAAAATGCCCTGCAATAGCAGCAGCAGCTGCCATTTCGGGGCTTACTAAGTGAGTTCTACCACCTGCACCTTGTCGCCCTTCAAAGTTTCTGTTTGATGTTGATGCACAATGTTTACCTGCGGGTAGTTTATCATCATTCATTGCCAAGCACATAGAACACCCTGGGTTACGCCATTCAAAACCTGCATCTATAAATATTTTATCTAAGCCTTCTTTTTCGGCTTGTTTTTTTACTAAACCAGAACCTGGTACTGCAAGAGCCTGCTCTACTAAAGGTGATATTTTATGACCTTTTAATATTTTTGCAGCCGCTCTAAAATCTTCTATTCTTGCATTGGTACAAGAGCCAATAAAAATATATTGTGCAGGAATATCTTTAATTTTCATGCCTGCTGTTAACCCCATATAGTCTAAAGCACGCTGTATTCCTGCGGCTTTTACAGGGTCTTGTTCCTTTTTTGGGTTAGGCACCACGGCATTTATACTTACAACCATTTCAGGGGTTGTTCCCCAAGAAACTTGTGGTTCAATTAAGTTACCATCCATTTCAATTACTTTATCAAAAACCGCATTTTCATCGGTACGTAATTTTCGCCACTGTGTCACAGCCATTTCCCAATATTTTCCTTTAGGGGCAAAAGGCTTGCCTTTAACATATTCAATAGTTTTTTCATCGACACCTGTTAAACCAACTCTTGCACCTGCTTCAATTGCCATGTTGCAAATGGTCATACGTCCTTCAATAGACATATCTCGTAAAACTTGCCCGGTAAATTGCATAGCATGCCCATTACCACCTGCGGTACCTATTTTAGCTATAAGTGCCAGTATTACATCTTTTGGGGTAACGCCTGCTTGTAAACGACCTTCTACATTTACCCGCATATTTTTCATCTTTTTTTGTATTAAGCATTGGGTTGCTAATACATGCTCAACTTCTGATGTGCCAACCCCATGTGCTAAAGCGGCTAAAGCTCCGTGGGTTGCGGTATGAGAATCCCCACATACTAAGGTCATACCTGGTAGTGTTGCACCTTCTTCTGGGCCTACTACATGTACTATTCCTTGGCGAATATCTCCAATACCAAATACTGTAATACCAAATTCTGCGGTATTCATGCCTAATGTTTGTACTTGAATTCTAGAGATAGGGTCAAGAATATCTTCAATCGTTTTAAAATCTGTTGTAGGAACATTATGATCTAAAGTTGCTAGGTTTGCATCTACTCGCCAAGGTTTTCTCTTAGCCATACGCAAGCCTTCAAAGGCTTGTGGAGAAGTTACTTCATGTAATAATTGACGATCAATGTAAATTAGAGCAGTACCGTCATTATCTTCACGCACTACATGACTATCCCACAATTTATCGTACAAAGTTCTACCTGCCTTTACAGACATTGCTATAATTCCGCCTTAATTACAAAAAGAAAATTATATCATGAGACCTTGCATAATTCATGGCGAGGGGAAAATAAGGTATAATTTTTTAGGTTTTAGTGAAAAAACAAGCGTAATAGCTAGTTATTGGGCTTGTTTTTTGGCTGAAAGATGGAAAATTTATAACTATTTTAACCCGTCATTGAATTATGCAAAGGTCTCATCATGAGTTATCGAGTTAAAGAAGCCTTCTATTCCTTACAAGGAGAAGGATTTTATGCAGGAAGACCTGCCGTTTTTTGTCGTTTCTCTAATTGTAATTTATGGACTGGTAGGGAAGAAGACCGCACAAGTGCTGCTTGTGATTTTTGTGATACTGATTTTCTAGGAATTAATGGGCAAAATGGTGGTAAATTTGCTAAAGCAGAATGCTTAGCACAACATTTATTAGGTTTATGGGTAAATAAAAGTATACGACCTTTTTTTGTTTTAACAGGTGGCGAACCTTTATTGCAAGTTGATCAAAATATGATAGATATTTTTCATAAGCATAATATAGAAATAGCTATAGAAACTAATGGCACTAAAATTCCACCAAATAATGTAGATTGGATATGTGTTAGCCCAAAGCCTAATACACCACTTATTTTAGATCATGGGCATGAAATAAAATTAATTTACCCACTGCAAATGCTTATCCCAGAATCTGTAGCTAATTTAGATTTTAAACACTTTTATTTACAAGCAATGGACGATAAAGACCCCATTATTTCGGCAAAAAACCTTAAAGAAACTGT
>CAZJWQ010000190.1:0-2824 GCA_964549645.1 uncultured Piscirickettsiaceae bacterium
TCGTTTCATTTGTGGTCCTATTTTTGGATTAATTATAGGCTATGAATCTCTACAACTTTATTAAACCATTACAGTTCATATATTTCTCCAAATAGGGTAATAATATATCCGGACAGGTCACGTGTTAATTATTAGGACAGATAGTTTACTCGTAACACGAGGATTTCTTAATTTGACAAGTCTTTTTGTTGGAGGTACAATTAAATTAAATTTATACGTCATGGGGTTAAGTTATGCAAACAAAGCTAACATTAAGAATAGAAGAAGAGTTAATAAATGCTGCCAAAGTATATTCTGCAAAAAGTGGTAAGTCTGTTTCTAAAATTGTGGCAGATTTATTTAAATCAATTCAAAGCAATCATGACAAAAGCATTATCACTCAAAATGTAAGATCATTAAAAGGTGTTATTAACAACGATATTTCTGCGTCTGACTACAAGGAGCATTTAGAGAATAAGCATCGATGAAGGTTTTATTTGATACTAACGTTGTGCTAGATTTACTCTTGGATCGAAATGAGTTTGTAGAAGATGCATCTGTACTAATTTCAAAAGTTGATACTAAAGAAATTGATGGGGTTTTATGTGCAACCACTATTACTACGATTCATTATTTGTTAGAAAAATCATTAAACATCACACAGGCGTCTAACCATATAAAGACGTTACTTAATATGTTTGATATTGCACCGGTTACCAGTGAAATACTTAAAAAAGCACTCAATCCAAAATTTACTGATTATGAAGATTCAGTACTGCATGAAGCAGCACTAGGAGTGAATGTTGACTCTATTGTAACAAGAGATTATTCTGGCTTTAAGAATGCCAAAATTCCTGCTTATACGCCGAAAGAGTTGATTGCTGTTTTTGAATTAAAGGAATAGTTAATAAGCATCAACTAGTAATTAGTGGCGGTGTTATTTACAAGTAGTAAAAAAGCAAGAAAGCCGTTGTTAAATGATAGTAGATACCAGTCAAATGTTTTTTCAGCGATTAAAAAGCTTCCAGATGGTGATGTTGTAAAACTTACAGGGTGTCGCAATCAGTATCGTTTAAGAGTTGGTTTTTTGCGTATTTTATTTATGATCAAAAGCGATAGTATTGAAATTTATAGAGTAGAAAAAAGAGGAGATGTATACAAGTGATGACTTTAATTGATAATCAAAAAAAGTATGCAGTTGTTCCTATGGATGACTATAATTTATGCACTCTTTGAAAGAAGATTATGATGATGTATTACGTATAGCAAAAACAAAACAAGAGATTGCGCAGGGTGAGGATGAGTTGATTCCGCTAGATATTATGCAAAGGTTATTCAGTGATGAGTCAAGCCTGAAAGTTTGGCGTGAATATAGAGGGCTAACGCCAAAAGAGCTTAGTGATAAAAGTGGTATTAGCCTATCTGTTATTTCAAAAATTGAAAACAAGAAACAAGAAATCGATCTGCCCAAAATTAAAGTATTAACCGCTGTATTGGGGCTTGATTATGATGATTTGATTAATAATTGACAAAAAAGCAAAAAAGGGGTCAGGCATTTACTCATAACACACATGGCATCTAGCACTATACAACGATAGGATTTTTTGTTACATTATAATTTCTTATCATCAATGTTATATTACTTTTTAAAAAGGAATTAATTATGTTTCGTTCAATTTTATTTGCATTAAGTTTTTTAGTATTTTCCACTGTATTTGCCGCCCCTGTTAATATTAATACAGCTTCAGCAGAAGAAATTGCGACTAGTTTATCTGGTGTTGGTGTGGTCAAGTCTGAAGCAATTGTTGACTACAGGAAGGAGCATGGTAACTTTTATTCGGTAGAAGATTTGGTAAATGTAAAAGGTATTGGTGCTAAAACATTAGAAAAAAATAAAGACAATATAATAATCTTAGATAAGAAAATAAAATAGGCTATTACATGGGTATTTTAAAACAAAAAGATTACCCTAATTATTCTGTTGCTGATTATGAAATTTGGAATGGTGATTGGGAATTAATTGAAGGAATTCCTTATTCAATGAGTCCTGCCCCAACTATTGCTCATCAATCAATAAGCCAAAAAATTAGTGGGCAACTTTTTGAGTTGTTAAAAAATTGTAAAAAATGCCAAGCATTATTGCCAGTAGATTGGAAATTAGCTGATGATACCGTAGTACAACCTGATAATTTGGTTGTTTGTGTAGAAGTATCTGGGCAGTATTTAACCCAAGCACCAGAGATTGTTTTTGAAATATTATCGCCCTCTACAGCTAAAAAAGATGAAGGGATTAAGTTTGAGCTTTATCAACAAGAAGGTGTAAAGTATTACATTATTGTGAACCCTGAAACCTCTGTTGCGAAAGTATTTAGGTTAACTGATGATGGGCGATTAATAAAGAAAAAAGATACTAAAAATGAAACTATACGGTTTTCACTTGATGAGTGTGAATTAGACTTTGATTTTTCGCAAATTTGGTAAGTTAAGGTAGTTATTAAACCATAGTAGAAAAAGGATCAGGCATTTACTATTTACTCATTAGCTGACTATCTAGTATAATATGACAACATGTCACGTAAACTAAGAACTAACCAAGCAGGGCTTTATCATATTATTAATCGTGGGGTTGAGAGGCGTGTTGTTTACCTTGATGATGGAGGTAGATTGTACTTTTTAAGCATCATTGTACCCCTTTAATTAATATACCTCTTTACGGTGTGCAACTCTAATGATGGTAATTAAAAGAATCCCCCTATGTCAGGATAGTTATCCCCCCTAAAATTAACAAACAAATGGGGCGAAAAGGACTAATTAGATGGCATATTCAACAGAACGTAAAGAAGCA
>CAZJWQ010000191.1:0-2819 GCA_964549645.1 uncultured Piscirickettsiaceae bacterium
AAACTACTGTTTAAATTAATACCACCGATAGCTTTAATTGGTTTAGTTTTAGGATCTATTTTAACAGGAGTAGCAACCCCAACAGAAGCTGCCTCTTTAGGAGCAATCGGGGCTTTACTGCTAGCTTTAATTAAAAAACGCTTAACTTTACCAAAATTACAAACAGTAATGCGAAATAGCCTAAAAGTAACTAGCATGATCTTTTTAATTCTTATTGGAGCAATCTTTTTTTCATTAACCTTTAAAGGCTTGGGGGGTGATGAATTAATAACCGATCTATTAATTGATTTACCAGGAGGGGTCTTTACAGCAGTATTAATAGTAATGGTCTTTATGTTTATTTTAGGGTTCTTTTTAGACTTTATTGAAATAACCTATATTATTGTACCAGTAATTGCCCCAGTACTACTTATGATGGGCGTTGACCCTATTTGGCTAGGTATAATGATTGCTATAAATTTACAAACAGCATTTTTAACCCCGCCATTTGGGTTTGCTCTTTTTTACTTAAAAGGAGTTGCCAAAGATATAGATACCATAGTTTTATACAAAGGAGTAATCCCATTTATAGGAATACAAATATTTGTATTAATAATATTAGCAGTATTCCCTGAATTGGCAACATGGTTGCCTGCGGTTATTTATGGAGATTAGTTGCTAAGTAATTTTTTAATAGGGGCAATTTTCTCTAAAGCAAATAAGTTATTATAGGTCTCTCTAGGCCTAATTTCGTATGCCTTATCATTATCAACTAATATTTCTGCTGCTCGTGGTCTAGTGTTGTAATTGGAGCTCATACTAAAGCCATAAGCTCCTGATGACATTATGGCTAGAATATCACCATCTTTTAAATTAAGTTTTCTGTCTTTACCTAAAAAATCACCAGTTTCACATACAGGGCCTACTAAGTCCCAATTAGCAAGATGCCCATCTGTTCTTGGGGTAACTGCTTGTATTTGTTGGTAAGCTTCGTACAATGATGGGCGGATTAAATCGTTCATTGCCGCATCAATAATAGCAAAATTTTTATGTTTAGTTGGTTTTAAGTATTCAACTTCTGTTAATAAAACTCCTGCATGCCCAACAATAGCTCTACCAGGTTCTATTATTATTTTTAAACTAGGGTCGTTAATTTTATTTACGATAGACTCTACATAATCAACTATTGAGGGTGGGGTTTCATTTAAATATTTAATACCTAATCCGCCACCCACATTTATGTGTTTAATATTAATACCAAGCTTTGTTAAAGTTTCTTTTAAAATTAATAGTTTAGCTATAGCATCGGTAAATGGAGCTGTTTGGGTTATTTGTGAACCAATATGGCAGTCAATACCTGTAATGTTGATATGTGAGAAATTTAGTGCTTTTGCATATAATTGTGGGGCAAGGTTTATATCTACACCAAATTTATTATCTTTTAACCCTGTAGAAATATATGGGTGAGTCTTTGCATCAACATCTGGGTTTACTCTTATAGAAATGTTGGCAATTTTGTTTATTTGTTTGGCGACGGTTTGAATTCTAGTTAATTCTGGGGCTGATTCAACATTAAAGCAATAAATACCAACTTCTAATGCCCTTTTAATGGCTGATGAGGTTTTAGCAACCCCTGAAAAAACAATTTTACTGGCATCTGCTTGTGCGGTTAATGCTCGTTCTAGCTCACCTTCTGACACAATATCAAAACCAGAGCCCATTTTAGCCATAAGATTTAATATAGCTATATTTGAATTTGCTTTGACAGCAAAGCAAATTAAATGCGGCTGTTGTTTAAATGCATTATTAAAAGCTGACCATTGTTGTTCTATCTCTTGGCGAGAATAAACAAATAAAGGCGTGCCATATTGTTTAGCCAGTGTGTTTAAATTAATCTTTTCTATATGTAATGAGTTATTTATATAGTTAAATGCTTTAAAGGTCATGGTGTTCCTAGTGTTTGTTGTTGACGTTTTTTTAAGATAGCGTCTCTTTGTTGTTGCTCTTTATCTAGTTGTCTTTGCTGTTGTTCAGTTGGTAGATATAAGGCTGATTTTTTGCCACAACCACTTATGGCTATAAAAGATATGGCGATTAAAATGGTTAGAATAATTGATTTTGCTAAAAGCATGATAAAGTTCTCAATTGTAGGGTGCCTCTAAAAACCTAAGCACAATTTATGAAACGCATAAAACAGCGCCTTTTTCACCCAAAAACTCGGTCAATAGCACACTATTAACCTCCTTTTTGGGTAAAAAATGCACTATTTTCTACATTCCATAAATTACACTTAGGTTTTTAGAGGTGCCCTGTATTTTTTCTTGTCGAATTTCTTCAAGTGTTTTTGCCCAGTTATAGAAAAAAACATGCGTGTCTTTAAATATATGGCATATTTGTAAAAGAGTAATGCTTGGTTTTTCTAGAGCAAAGGCGGTTATTTTAATTAATAATTCTATATGCTCAAGGCTCATTTTTTTATCTGGCACAAAGTAACTTACCTTAGTTAAAATAACTTGGTTAATAACATTATGCCATTGTCGAGATGATAGATTAAAGTCAGCATTTAACTCTTTTGTAACACCATTTATGCGCATTTCCACCATATCTTGTAAATAAAAATCATGCAATAATTTGTATACTACGGGGCGCTCATTTTGTGATAGATTATTTAAAAAGTTAGCTTCCATTTTATGATTGGTTCCAGGCATATATCCCCTAAAATTGTAAGTTGTTACACATGTTTAATTCATGTTCTTGTATTTTAAATATTAAAAAATCTTGCGGCTTCCCATCAGGCAATTCAAAATTAATTGCTATTTTGTGTTTATAATCTAAATCTA
>CAZJWQ010000192.1:0-2788 GCA_964549645.1 uncultured Piscirickettsiaceae bacterium
GTTATAGTGCTATTTAAAAAGTTCTGCCAGTTTTTTACCAGGGTTTTCTGCTCGCATAAATGCTTCACCTACTAAGAAACTATTTACACAATGGCTACGCATTTTTTCTACATCTGTTTTGGTTAGTATGCCGCTTTCTGTAATAACTATTCTATCGTCTTCAATCATATTTAACATTCTAATTGTGGTGTCTAGTGAGACTTCAAAACTGTTTAGGTCTCTGTTGTTGATGCCTATCATTGGCAAAGGCAATCTTAATGCTCTTGCCATTTCTTCTTCATTGTGTACTTCTATCAATACATCCATATCTAGTTGTAGAGCGGTTTGGGTTAGCTCGTTCATTTGGGCATCTCCTATTGCGGCGGCAATTAGTAAAATGCAGTCTGCTCCAATTGCTCTGGCTTCATATACTTGGTAATCGTCAATTATAAAATCTTTACGAATTATTGGTAAATTTACCGCTTCTCTAACTTGTTGCAGGTATTCATTTGAACCTTGAAAAAAGTCTTGGTCGGTTAATACCGATAAGCAAGTTGCACCATGTTGTTTATAACTTTTAGCTATTGCTGCGGGGTTAAAGTTTTCTCGCAAAACACCTTTACTTGGTGATGCTTTTTTTATTTCTGCAATTACGGCAGAATTACCTGTTTTGAGTTTTGCTTCTATGGCATCTACAAAACCTCTAACAGGTTCTGTTGCCATCATGAAAGCTTTTTGCTTCATTTTTCTAAGTGGTATTTTTTCGCAGTTTTCTTGAATTTCTTCTAATTTACGAAAGATTATTTTTTTTAATATATCTGGGGTTTTTGTGTTCATAATTTTGGTTTGCAAACGTTAACTCTTGAAAGAAAATATAATAATATTAAGCCAATTATAACTAACATTATTTGTAAATTTATGTTGTCCATTAGCATTAGTATTGAAATTAAAAATGTTACTAATATTAATGACATTGCTCTTAATTTGGTTTTGGTTTTCATGCATTTAAATTTTTCCCAACGCTTTAAATCATCACCAATCCAACGGTTATTTAATAGCATGGCATGAAATCTTGGGGAACTATTAGCAAATAAGCCAAGTGCTAAAATCATAAAAGGAGTGGTTGGTACAATAGGTAAAAATATACCAATTGCACCAATTACTACAAATAACCATCCTAAGCTAATTAATACTATATTTTTAAGGTTTTTCATCAAAATTAGTTTTAGCAATAAAGTTGTGCATGGTAGTTAAAGCTTTACCAGCTAGTATAGCTTGCTTGGCTTTTTCTACACCTTGCGGGTAATTTATAGCTAAACCGGCTACATAAATTGCAGCCCCCGCATTTAAACAAACTATATCAAATGCAGCCCCTAAATTACCATTAAATACTTGCTTAATAATATTTAAACTATCTGTGGCTGATGCTACGCTAAGTTGTGATAAATCTTTATAATCCATGCCAAAATCACTTGGGTTAATTACCCATTCAAATATATGCCCATTTTTTAACTCTGCTACATGTGTTTTGCCTGTAATAGAAATTTCATCTAAACCAACTTCTGCATGTACTACCATTACATGTTTAGAGCCTAAATTTTTTAAAACTTTTGCAAATGGTAGTAGTAATGATTTGTCGTAAACGCCTACTACTTGAAAAGGGGCTTGTGCAGGGTTGGTAAGAGGCCCTAATAAATTAAAAATGGTACGTACGGCTAGTTCTTTTCTTACTCCTATTACATGTTTCATGGCGCTATGGTGAGCAGGGGCGAACATAAAACCAAGCCCAATTTCTTCAACACATTGTGCAACTTGTTGTGCTGAAATATTTAAATTTACTCCAGCGGCCTCTAAAACATCAGCACTACCAGACTTGCTAGAAATAGAGCGGTTACCATGTTTGGCAACCTTGGCACCTGCACTTGCTACTACAAAAGCTGATGCGGTAGAGATATTAAAAGTATTTGCACCATCACCACCTGTACCGCAAGTGTCAACTAACTTAGATTTGTCGGCAATTACCACACCACTAGCTAATTGACGCATCACCTTAGAGGCGGCAGTTATTTCGGTAATGGTTTCACCTTTTAATCTTAAAGCAATTAGTATGGCGGCAATTTGAGAATCAGTAGCTTTACCTGTCATTAATGTTTGCATAACTTCGGTCATTTGTTCAGTTGTTAAATCTTTTTTAGCAAGCAGTATTTCTAAAATATTTTTTAACATTTTATTGTTGCTCCAAAAAGTTTTTTAACATTTTATGACCTTGGTTAGTCAAGATAGACTCAGGGTGAAACTGCACCCCCTCAATCGGTAAAGTTTTATGGCGAATACCCATTATTTCATCAAAATTATCATTTTTATCTTTTGTCCAAGATGTTATTTCTAGGCAATCAGGCAAACTGGCTTGTTCAATTACCAATGAATGATAACGAGTAGTCTGTACAGGATTTTCTAGCTCTTTAAAACAACCAATATTATTATGAAAAACAGGCGAAGTTTTACCGTGCATAACTTGTTTAGCACGAATGATTTTACCACCAAAAGCTTGGGCAATAGACTGGTGACCTAGGCAAACGCCTAAAATAGGAATTTTACCAGCAAAGTGTTTAATAGCTTCAATAGAAATACCAGCTTCATTTGGGGTGCAAGGCCCTGGTGAAATAACTAAGTATTCAGGCTTTAAATTTTCAATTGCTTCAATGCTAATTTGGTCGTTACGATGCACTACCACATCTTGCCCTAGCTCACCAAAATACTGAACTATATTAAAAGTAAATGAATCATAATTGTCTATCATTAATAACAT
>CAZJWQ010000193.1:0-2775 GCA_964549645.1 uncultured Piscirickettsiaceae bacterium
TCTTTATTATATTGTTCTACTCCATTTAATATTTCTTGCTTAGCATCATCAACACTTCCCCAACCATCTACTTTTACCCATTTACCAGGCTCTAAATCTTTATAATGGCTAAAAAAGTGTTCTATTTGCTCTTTAAGAAGAGGTATATCTTCTACCTTTTCAATTTTAGAATATATTTTAGATACTTTATCTATAGGTACTGCAATTACTTTTGCATCTTCACCACCATCATCGGTCATTTTAAATATACCAATAGGGCGACAACGAATAACAGAACCAACTAAAAGAGGGTGAGGAGTTACTACTAATACATCAACAGGATCGCCATCATCTGATAAAGTATTATTTATGTAACCATAGTTCGCAGGGTAAGACATAGTAGCACCTTGTAATCTATCAACCCATACTAGGTCAGTATTTTTATCAACTTCATATTTTATTGGTGTAGCAAATGCCGCAATTTCTATAATTACATTTACATCATTTGGAACATCTTTTCCTACAGGAACAAGTGAATAACCCATACATTTTCCTTATTTTTATATGATATATTTACTAATAAAAAACCCGCTTTAGCGGGTTTATAATCTAATTATTTACTAGTGTTTTTATTTTTTTATGGTAAGCAACTACTTTTGCAACTTCATTTTTTGAACCAAGAATAACCGGCACACGATCATGAATTCCTTTTGGAGCTACATCCATAATATCAATATACCCTGTAGAAGAAGCACCACCTGCTTGCTCAACAATCATAGACATAGGGTTTCCTTCGTACATTAAACGCAGTTTACCTGCTTTTGAAGGATCACGGCTATCATAAGGGTACATAAAAATACCACCACGAATAAGAATACGATGTACTTCAGCAACCATTGAAGCTACCCAGCGCATATTATATCGTTTACCAAGCGGGCCTTCTTCTCCTTGCAAACAATCATCAATATATTGCTTCATTTCTGGATCCCAAAAACGTTGGTTTGACATATTAATAGCAAATTCAGCAGTATCTTCAGGTATTTGTAAAGCTTCTTTGGTTAAAATGAATTCACCAATATTATTATCTAATGTAAATAAATTTACACCTTTACCAGTAGTCATAACTAATAATGCAGACGGGCCATAAAGAACATATCCTGCTGCAACCTGTTTACGACCATTTTGTAAAAATACTTCTTGGTTATCAGCACTTTGGTTATCTTGAGCTTCAAGGACTGAAAAAATTGTGCCAACAGATAAATTCACATCAATATTTGAAGAACCGTCTAATGGGTCAAAAGTAACTAAATATTTACCGTCTGCATTAGCGGCGATAGTGTAATCCTCTTCTTCTGAACCAACTCCACGAACATTAGGGTTAGCAACTAAAATATTTTTTAGTAAATCATTAGATATAACGTCTAGCATTTTTTGAGTTTCTCCCTGAACATTTTCATCTTCAGTAGTACCTAAAATACCTGCCAAGTCGCCTTGCCCTAATTTATAAGATATATCTTTACAAGCTACCATTATGTCTTTAATAACTAGCTCTAATTCAGCATTTACGCCTTCACTTGCTAATACTTGATCTAATCTTTTCATTATTTTCCTTCTTTATTTTAAGTCTTGAGTTATAAATTACTATAAGAATACCAATAAATGCTCTAATTTTCAAGAATAAAATTGGATTGACTGCTGAATTTAGAGACCTACGGTAGGTGGTTTAAGCGAGAGTTGCTGTTGAATGAAGGTAAAGGTTTGTTTTGATGTTGAATTATTGTAAAAATAAGGATAAGTTTAAAGAAGTAGGTTTAAGGTAGTTTTTTGATTTAATTTATAGTTTTTATTATTATTGTTAAGGTTCCATGAATTTCTTGATCAACTCTATTGTAGCTTCAGGCTTTTCTTCATGAGGTATATGCCCACCATCCTTAACAACATAAAAATGTGAATTATTAATGTTCTTATGTAGTTTTTTACCTATCTCTATGGGTACAATTTTATCATTGTAGCCCCAAATAATAAGAACTGGTTCAGTTATTGTCTTATACTTTTCTGAAAATTCATCAATGTCATCTGGAACAATTTGTTCTGCTATTTTTTTTGTAGCATATTTTCCATCTGATGTATGCAGTGCCTTTGCATATTCAATAATACTCTCCTCTGGTATCAGACTGTTATCGTAATAGGCCAACTTAAGAATAGATCTGGTTTGAAACTCAGGGGGCAGTATTGACAGACCAAGATTACCAATTATTGGTATCCTTAATATTTTAATAAATAAAGGCATTTCTTGCTGATAAGCTATGCTACTTATTAATACCAAACGTTTTATTCGTAATGAATTATGCTCTTTTGATAATAACATTGTAGCCAAGGTTACTCCACCACCATATGAGTGACCAATAATCGTAATATTATCTAGATTTAACTTCTCAATTAGACTATAAATAAGTGTTGCTTGATCATATATAGAATAATTATTATCATAAGGTTTTTTGGATTTTCCAAATCCCTTTAAGTCAATTGTAATTACTCGATATTTATTTAACAAAACTGGAACAAGGTGCCGCCATGAATAGGAATTTGACCCAAATCCATGAATCAAGATGATTGGGTCACCTACACCAACATCTTTAATGTACAAAATGTCTTTACTTTCAACTTTGGTTTTGATTGACATATTTTTCCAAGGGATTTGTTTATTACCCTAATCCCCGAATAGAAATAAAGAAAAGTAAGGAAGCCTTGACTGTATAATGGTTTGAAACTAATACAGCCCATCACCCAATGGGT
>CAZJWQ010000194.1:0-2755 GCA_964549645.1 uncultured Piscirickettsiaceae bacterium
ATTATTTTAATAGGATAACCATATACATCTGTTATTAATTTTTCTGTTAATATTGACCTTACTGTTCCTTGGCTAATTACTTTACCTTCTTTCATTACCACCAGTTCATCAGAATATTGTGATGCAAGGTTTAAGTCGTGTAATACAGTAATTGCTGCAATATTATTTTTTTTAATTACTTTGGCAATTACTTCAAAAACTTGGTGTTGATGGGATAAATCTAAACTAGCAGTACATTCATCTAAAAATAAGTATTTTGGTGAGTTATTCTTATTAATACTGATTTGTGCTAATACACGAGATAACTGCACTCTTTGTTGCTCCCCTCCTGATAAGGTTAAATAATTTCTATCTTTTAAATGCACAACATCAAATAATTCTAAGGCTTCATTTACATAATTATCTCTTTCATGATGCTTTATAGACTTTAATAAACTCATTTCTATAATTTCAGAAACTAAAAAAGGAAAGTCTAGTTGTATGGATTGTGGCATAACAGAGCGTAAACTAGCTAGTTGTGTTGAGCTATATTGCTGTAGTTTTTTACCTTCAAGAATAACCTTTGATTTAGCTTCTGGCAAGTCTCCAGACAAGGCTTTTAATAGTGTAGATTTACCAGCGCCATTGGGGCCTAATATAGAAACTATTGTGCCTGTCTTAACTTGAAAATCAACATCAAAAAGGATTTGTTCCTTTTGCAAAGTTATATTTAATTGTGTAACTTTTAGCATTTAAAACCCTACTCTGGAACGTCGTTGAATTAATAACCATAAGAAAAATGGCCCGCCAAGAGCTGCCATTATAATACCAATTGGTAATTCGGCAGGAGCAAGTACTGTGCGAGCTATCATGTCAGAACTTACCACTAAAATAGCCCCAACCATGGCACTACCTGGTAATAGCCACCTATGATCTGGGCCGATTATAAGCCTAACTAAATGTGGTGCGACTAAACCTACAAAGCCAATTAAGCCACTTACAGACACTGCAGCACCAACTGCTAAGGCTGTGAAAGCAATTATGGCAAATTTAAGTCGTTTAACGTTAAAACCCATATGAGCGGATACATCTTCACCCATTAAGAAAGCATTTAAGGCTCGGGCAAAATAGGGTAATAATATGACTGCAATGCCGATAGGTATTGATGAAATAATTATGTCTTGCCATGATGCATTGGCTATTGAGCCCATCGTCCAAAATACTAAAGTTCTTAGTTCTGCATCTGTCGCAAAATAAGTTAATAAGCCAATAGCAGAACCAGCGATTGCATTAATTGCAATACCTGTTAACAGCATTAAGCCAACATCTGTCTTACCATTTTTGGTGGCTATTTTATAAATTAACCAGGTAACTAACGCACCACCAGTAAATGCAGCTACTGGTAAAGCAAAATAACCCCAAAAAAGTACATATTGGCTTAAAAAAGTACTACCTAATACGATTACAGTTATGGCAGCTAAAGCTGCTCCGCTAGAAACGCCAACCAAGCCTGGGTCGGCAAGAGGGTTACGAAATAAGCCTTGCATTGCCGCCCCTGCAATGGCTAAACCAGCACCTACAATGACACCTAATATTAATCTTGGTAGGCGTATTTCATTAACAACTAGTGCAGTTTGAAAATCTTCTTGCCAACCAATTAAAGCATAAATAACCTCCATAGTGGGGATGGCAATAGCCCCAACAGTTAAGGAATAAATGCTTAGAACTATTAAGATTAGAGCAATAAAAAATAAAGCTACAATTGGAGAGTTGAATAATCGCATAGTTAATTTTTATTTTTTGGCAAATATACTTTATTAACTAAGTCTTCAATTGCTTGTCCTATGCGAGGTCCAAAAGTTAAGAAGCCATCATTTAAAACTACTAATTGCTGCTTTCGCCCCGCTTCGGTCATTTTAATTGCAGGTGTTGAAAGTATTGCATCACGACCACCTGCTGAACTTAAGCCAAAAGGCATAATTAATAAAAACTGTGGGTTATATTTAATAGCAGCTTCTGAGGTTAAAGGTTTAAAGCCAGTAAAGTCTTTGGCAGCAGAGTTATAAATTAGTGCCAGTTCCATCATGTTATTAGCGCGGTTATTATTACCAGCCACCATCATGTTGTGACCACGCATGTTTAATATAAATAA
This sequence comes from uncultured Piscirickettsiaceae bacterium, assembly GCA_964549645.1. GTDB lineage: Bacteria > Pseudomonadota > Gammaproteobacteria > Thiomicrospirales > Thiomicrospiraceae > Hydrogenovibrio. The sequence continues at coordinate 2,132 of CAZJWQ010000194.1, forward strand.
GGCACTAACATCGCCATGTGCCTCTTTGGCTTTATGAGCTATTGCCACAGCGTTATCTACAGATTTTTGCATATCTATAACTATTTGCTCACCCTTTTCTACTTCATTTAGTACTGTTGCCACTCGTCTTATTTTATATTTTACTCCTGCAACTGAAAATTCATTTTTAATTATTTCTACTTTTATGCCTGCTTCTTTTAATTTAAGTAATACGCTTTGTGGTCTGGCATCACTAGTTGCTAAAACCAAATCTGGCCTAAGCGATAAAATGCCCTCAGCCGATAAACTACGCATATAACCTACACTAGGCAGTTGAGCAACAGCAGCAGGATAAGCGCTAGTAATGTCTCTGCCAACCATATTTTTGCCATGGCCCAATGCAAAAACAATTTCAGATAAAGAAGCATCAATAGCAATAATTCTAGTTTCATTTGCCGATACAGAATTATTCCAAATAGCAGATATACTTAATAGTGCATAAATCAAGAATAAATTTAGTATAAAATTCGCTTTATTTTTTGTGAAAGTTTTAATCATTAGTTGATTCCATTTGCAAATTATATAAAGTTTTTTGCCAAAGCTTACTAATTTGCTTATTGTCTTTAGCATCAGGGTGTAAATAAA
>CAZJWQ010000195.1:0-2649 GCA_964549645.1 uncultured Piscirickettsiaceae bacterium
GATTTACCAAAAGGACTTATGGCAAGCTTGGGATTAGAATTTTATTTCTAACTCCATCTTTGAATCAGACCAATAAATTAATGTTTTTTTAAAGACTGAGTGTAATATGTTAATAAACTCATAATTTTTTCATCTTTATGGGTTTCAGCTATTTTGGCTATTGTTTGAAACTCTTGGTCAGCTATAGCCCCGGTAAAGGCGTTTAGTTCTAGTAAAGCGGCTACCATGCCTATATTATTTAATAAACAAGCTCCTTGCAATGGAGTTATAGGTTCTCCTGCCGCATCTTTTGCTACTGCTTTTTTGGCAGGCACAAAGTATTCTTGTACTAACACTTTAGTCATCCAATAATTCATTTCTGCTTCTTCTTCACTTTCTAACACGTTCATAAAAATATCTTCAGCTGAAATTTTGTTCTTTTGAATTAATTTTTCTACTATTTTAGAAAAAGGTTTTTTATTTTTTTCGTCTAAATTTAATAAGTTCATATTGTTGTCTCTAATGTTTGTGCTGCTATGTAGGCAGATGACCATGCCCACTGAAAATTATAACCACCTAGTTGCCCTGTTACATCAACAACTTCACCAATAAAATATAAACCTTTTTGTTGTTTTACTTGGCAGTCTTTAGATTGCAGATATTTGGTATCAACCCCACCTAATGTAACTTCGGCTTTATTATAACCTGCCGTTGCGCTTGGGTATAGTTGCCAATGGCTTAACTTATGAGCGTATTTCTTTATTGTTTCATGTGAAACATTAGCCAAATACTCTGGTAAAGGGTATAAACTTAACCAGTGTTGATAAAATTTACGTGGGAAATAAGTTTTTAGTAGTTTGTGAGATGATTGATTATTCGCTTTTAATTCTAATAATGCTTGTTCAATATTTATATTAGGTAATAGATTTATTTCAATACCATCGCCTAATTGCCAATAATTAGATATTTGCAAAATAGCAGGCCCACTAAGACCTTGATGAGTAAACAACATAGCTTCTGTAAAGCTTATATTTGCTTTATTAACTATAGATACTTTAATATCTAAAGAAATACCTGCTAAATCTATGCAAAAGTCTAACCATTTATTTGTAAAGTTTAACGGCACTAAACCTGCTCTTGTTGGCACTATAGGTAAACCAAATTGTTTGGCAATTTTATAACCAATATCCGTAGCTTTTAATTTAGGGAAAGATAAAGCTCCACTAGCTACTACAAGAGAAGTGGTTTGAATTATACCTTTTGAGGTATTTATTTGATAAGAGTTATTAGTATAACTAATATTTATAATAGTTGTTTGCAACCAAAATTCACACTTTGCCCAATCACACTCTGTGCGTAATATTTGAATTAGATCGGTTGCCTTGTGCAAACAAAATAATTTACCTTGCTCGCGTTGTTCATACTCTAAACCATGCCTATCAACTAAATCAATAAAATCTTGTGGAGTATATTGAGCTAAAGCACTTTTAACAAAATGTGGGTTATTGCAAATAAAGTTTTGTGGAGTAGTTTCAACATTAGTAAAATTACATTTACCGCCACCAGATATTCTTATTTTTGCTCCTGCCTTGGAGGCATGGTCAATAACTAAAACTTTTAAGCCTCTATAGCCTGCTTGGGCAGCACACATTAATCCTGCCGCACCTGCCCCAATTATTAGCACATCAAATTTCAACAAAATTGACCTTTAAATCTTTTGCCTTAGTTATTATTTGCTGATAACCAGTTGTTATTAAAGGCTCTAACCCTGCTACACCTATTTCTACATTTCTGCCATCATTTTCTGTAATGGTTGGTAGGCTAAAAATTTTTAATGCAGGGTGTGTGATTTCAAATTGCTGCATAAAAACAACCCATTGTGATTCTCTACCATTGATTATTTTAATTGATTTTTCACTAATAACTGGTTGTATTAAATCTTTATAATAGTGGTTTAAAATCCACGCTACCATATCTTTTGCCATTATTGGGAACCCTGGCATAAAATAATGTTCTTTAATTGAGAACCCAGGTATTTGATTATAAAAATTAGGTATCATTGCAGCACCTTGCGGGTAGTCAGCCATAGTTATAGGTTGTGGATAGGCTTTGTCGCCCAATTTTTGTTCGATTATACTGGCAGCTTTTGCATGACGTTTTATTGGTAGTTTAAGTGCTTTGGCGGCACATTGCCTTGTTCTGTCGTCGGGGGTTGAGCCTATGCCGCCAAAACAAAAAACTATATGGTTAGTTTTAAATGATTGTTGTAAAATTGTGGTTAAAAAATCACTGTCATCACCCACCATAGTTACTTTATTAACCATTAAACCTTTAGGCTTTAATAGTGTAGCAACTTGTTGTAAATGTTTGTCTTGGCGTTTGCCAGAGATAATTTCATCACCAATTATAATTAAACTTATAGTTCTTTCTTGTTGCATATGGGCACCTCTAAAAACCTAAGTGTGATTTATGGAATGTAGGAAATAGTGCATTTTTTACCCAAAAAGGAGGTGAATAGTGTGCTATTGACCGAGTTTTTGGGTGAAAAATGGCTGTTTTATGAGTTTCATAAATTATGCTTAGATTTTTAGAGATGCCCATACTATTGCCTAGACAATCTAGTTAAATCAAATTCATCTTCAAAGTTTGATCGGTATGGGTTTATATCTA
>CAZJWQ010000196.1:0-2578 GCA_964549645.1 uncultured Piscirickettsiaceae bacterium
TAGGCATATAAATATATTACCCGCTCTGGGTTAATTGGCACATCTATTGCTTTAATTTTTCTAAATAACTTACTTTATACTATGCAGCATTATTGAGGGCTTACAAAGTGGATGAAGAAATTTTACAAGACTTTTTAGTTGAAGCATCAGAGCTTATTGATCAGCTTGACGGTCAGTTAACCGACTTAGCTAATAATCCTTTAGATAAAGAGCTTTTAAATTCTGTATTTAGAGGTTTTCATACTGTTAAAGGTGGGGCAGGCTTTCTTGATGTAAAACCATTAATAGAAGTGTGCCATAGAGCAGAAAATATTTTTGATAAAATAAGAAATGGTTCTCTTGAATACGATGCAAGTGCCGCGGATATTATTATGCGTGCTTTTGATGTTGTAGGCGATTATATTGTTGACTTAAAAGATGGAAAAAGAGATTTAGATGCCGCAGATGCTGGTTTGTTAGCTGAATTGGATGTTTTATGGAAGGGTAGCGCAGTAGCTACACAACCAGCAGAAATAAAGGAGGAAGAAAATGTTTCATCCCTTAAGCTTGTAGATGGGGCTGACCCTGATGGAGATATGACTGACGAAGAGTTTGAGGCTCTCCTAAATCAACGTGATGAGTATGACGAAGGTGAAGATGATTTTGATGAATTATCTCTAGATCCAAATCTAGACCCTGATGGAGACATGAGCGATGAAGAATTTGAAGCATTATTAAATAAAAGAGACGGGGCAAATGATTTAACGCAAGTTAATAGTACAGGTGCTAAAAATCAATTAAACGGGCAGAATAATAAAGATACTGCTTCTCAAAATAAGATCACGAATCTTGCAAATGGAGCTAAAAAAATGGAAAGCAATGAAAAGCCTAAATTATTATCAGAACCAACTGTTCGTGTCGATACTAAAAGACTAGATGAAATAATGAACCTAGTTGGAGAACTTGTTTTAGTAAGAAATAGATTGCTTATTTTAAAAGGCACTTCAGAGACAGAGCAAGAAGAATTAGCTACTGTTGTTGCTAATTTAGATCATGTAACAACTGACTTACAAAATGCAGTAATGAAAACTAGAATGCAACCAGTTAAAAAAGTATTTGGACGTTTTCCTAGAGTCGTTAGGGATTTATCTCGTAAACTTGGTAAAGAAGTTGATTTAATTTTAGAAGGTGAAGAAACAGATTTAGATAAAAACCTTGTAGAAGCATTGGCAGACCCGTTAGTGCATTTAGTAAGAAATTCCGTAGATCATGGTATTGAAATACCTAAAGATAGAGAGGAAGCAGGTAAAATTCGTAAAGGCACTATAGTGTTAGCGGCCCAACAAGAAGGTGATCACATTCTATTATCCATTACTGATGATGGTAAAGGTATGGATCCAGATTTACTACGTTCTAAAGCTGTTGAAAAAGGTTTAATGGATGAATATGCAGCTAGTCAATTAGATGACAAAGCAGCTTTTGGTTTGATTATGGCAGCAGGCTTCTCTACCGCAGAAGTAATTAGTGATGTATCTGGTCGTGGGGTAGGTATGGACGTGGTGAAAACCATGATTAACAAGTTAAATGGCAGTGTTGATATTTCATCTGAACTAGGTAAAGGAACGCAAATAAAAATAAGAGTACCTTTAACTTTAGCTATTTTACCTACCTTAATGGTTTCTTTCGAAGATGATAGTTATGCAATTCCTTTAACTAGTGTACAAGAAATATTTGACTATAATTCAGACTTAATTAATGAAATAGATGGTCAAATGATGGTTAGGTTACGAGACAAAAGTATCCCTTTATTCTTTTTATCACAGTGGTTAGCTCCAGATAAAATTTATGATGATTATAATGAACATAAAGTTATTATTGTGGCTATAGGTAATCAAAGAGCAGGTTTAGTTATTCAAAAAGTTAACGGGCAAGAAGAAGTTGTTATAAAACCCTTAGGCGTAATGATGAAACATATTGACGGTTATGCAGGGGCAACTATTACTGGTAACGGTGGTATTGCGCTAATTTTAGACTTGCCTGGGGTTATGCAACAATTTCAAAACAATATTAAAGGTTAAATTATGGAAACTTCAATAGCAGGTGTAAAAGAAGATCAAAGCCCAACTTTATTATCAGAAGAGGAGCAAGAAATATTAGCAGGGCCAAGTACTCGCTGTGTTTTATTTGAATTAAACTCTGAAATATATGGCATTAAGGTAAAAAAAATTAGAGAAGTCCTTCGAGTTGGTGATATTCGTAAAGTGGAAGGAGCTCCTAAGAATGTTTTAGGGGTAATTAATGTTAGAGGAATTATTGTTACGGTAGTTGATACTAGAATATCCTATAATATAAAGACTAAAACATTAGATGATTTATCAAGGATTATTATAGTTGAACTGGGTGATGAAATTGTTGGCATGATGGTTGATAGTGTAATCGAAGTAAAAGATATTCCAGAAGTTAAATTTGAGCCAATAAGTGCTACTAAAGAAGGGGCTTCAAAATATATCCAAGCAATTGCTCATTTTCAAGATAAAGTTATTATTTTAATTGATGTTGAAAATATGTTTGATAGTGAAGCTTTATAAAATAACTATTT
>CAZJWQ010000197.1:0-2575 GCA_964549645.1 uncultured Piscirickettsiaceae bacterium
GAATATGCTAAAGGGTCGTAATGAAGCCCTACACGGTATATTGTTGGATATGGGCTTAGAGTTATCTTCTAGCATGAAAGCTAAAACATTATTAGCCCAATATTTACAACAATGCAAGGGCTTAGGGCATGCCACTTGTGTTTTTAATACTGGTTGGTTTAGAGGTGCATATATATTGCCTGATAGGACGATAGGCGGAGACCCTAAAAAGCCTGTTTTATTCCAAACAGATAACCCGTTAACTATTAATTTTGAGAGTAAAGGTGAGCTTGAGGACTGGCAAAACAAAGTGGCTTTGTTTGGCGTAAATAATAGCCGTATTAACTTTTCAATTAGTGCTAGTTTTACAGCCCCATTACTTAGCCTATACGGAATTGAGGGCGGTGGCTTTCATTTTAGGGGGGAATCATCTAAAGGGAAAACAATAGCTCTTTATACGGCAGGTAGCGTATGGGGTAGCCATAAAAGAAAAAGAACCTGGAGAGCCACCTCTAATGGTTTAGAAATGACAGCATACCTACACAATGATAGTTTATTGCTACTTGATGAAATGGGCGAAATGTCACCAAAAGAAATAGGGCAAACCGTTTATATGTTAGCCAACGGGCAAGCCAAACAACGGGCAAATGATACAAGAATAAAAGAATGGCGTTTATTATTTCTTTCAACTGGAGAACTTGATTTAAAAACAGCAATGCAATCAGCAGGTGATATTACAAAAGCAGGGCAAGAGGTAAGAATGATTGATTTAGATGCGGTAGTAGGACAGTACGGCGTGTTTGATTGTCTATTAGATGGCTTTAATGGTAGTAAGCAGCAAGCGGAAACCTTGCAGGAGTATACAGCTAATTATTATGGGGTGGCAGGTATTAAGTTTTTAGAAGAAATTACTCAAAATAAAGATAACGCCCGTAATGTTTTTGAAGAAGTACGCAAAGAATTTATAAAAAATGAAACGCCTAAAGATGCCAATAGTCAAGCAAGCCGTGCAATAAACCGCTTTGCAATTGTAGCTGGTGGGGGTGAATTAGCTACTTACTTTGGTATAACGGGTTGGGAAGCATCTGAAGCTTACCGTGGGGCAAGGGCTTGTTTTAATAGTTGGAAAGCCAACCTAGTTAGTACCACCGAATCACACGAAGAAACCACCGCTATTAAACTGGTTAGGAAATTTATAACCAAGCATAATGAGGATAGGTTTAAAGACCTAAGACGGGCTGGAGACAGCCACGCACCTAAAACTATTAACCTTGCAGGGTGGAAACAAGAAAAAGGCATAGAAACTTTTTTTCATTTTTCAGTTGATATTTTTAAAGATGAAGTATGCCGTGGGCTTGACCCAAGGCTAGTATTAAGAACGCTTAATAACCACGGCTACCTACTAACAGAAAGTGGCGGTAAGACCAAGCGTTTAGCATACAGGGGCTTAAGGATAGGGGAGAATGAAAAGGTTAATACCTATGCCGTTAACGCTTTAATCTTAGAGCATGAGTAATTGGGGTTGTGAGTGTTATTGTTGTTGATGATGCTTATTAACCGCTTCAAAGTGCGTGGGTACTTTTTATCCATAAAAAAAACCTTGCGATTTTTCAGGGCTTCTCAAGGGACCCTAGCTCCATTTAAAGCCTTGCGGGTGCAAAAGGTCGCGGAATACCCCTAGTAAGTCGTTGAAATTTATAGGCAACTTTTAATTACATGCAACTTTTTTTGTATAAAAATGAGAGTTTAGCCATGCCTAACTTTTGTAGTTTTATATTTTCAATATATTCTATTTACTTTTTCTTGCCATTTTAATCTAAAAACATTTTAATAATCTCAAATAATCACCCCCAAAAAATCAATAAATTATGTTAATTTTTTAACTTTATCCATAAGTATTTTTTAAAAATGGATCAATCAATTTAAAGCTAAATAGTCATAAAATCGTAAAATTTGCCTATTTTTTAAGCAAAATCCCACAAAAACCCCACTTGACCCCACTGCAACCCCATTTGACCCAACTCTTGAAACCCGCATGGTTAAAGGAAAACCCCACTAACCCCACTAACCCCATTAAAAAATAAAGGGTAGCAACTGGAAAATGGGATTATTAAATAAAAACTAGCCCCAAATATTTACCAGTATCTAACAACGGGGGCGGTTCAAAAGTCTAAAAATAATTAATGACATAGACCGCACCCAAGCCGTGTATTTATGAATGCTATTTTTTAAGGGGGGGGGTATTGTGATTAGATTAGAATATTCTATATTGGTGGTTGTATTTAGTTGGTTTGATTTATTAGACAGGATGTTTAGAAATTCGCAGGGATATCTCTTTTTGGAAAAAAGGAAAACGCAATTTTATAAGTTTTTATTAAAAAACAGCTCTAAAATCACAAATAACAATATTTTGACAAATTCCAAGCGATGGATTAATGGCGGTAAATATGGCGGTAAATCTACACCCCTAAGCCCACAGCCCTTTATTAACAAGGCAACACGCCGTTCTCCGTCACCGCCATTCTTCTGTTTAAATCCCTGTATTTATATGCCTATCAGCATAATGCACTCAACTTTATGGGATTAGCAACTGAAC